>DATMQU010000051.1:0-5538 GCA_035566715.1 Vicinamibacteria bacterium | reverse complement strand
CGCGACCTGGCCGAGACCGCGGCGCGCCGGAAGGCGCTCTTGACCGTGGGTTTCAACCGGCGCTTCTCGCCTCATGCCGCGCGTCTCAAGGAACTATTGCGGGCCGTGGCCGCTCCCAAGAGCCTGCTCTACCGTGTCAACGCCGGCGCCCTTCCTTCCGAGCACTGGCTGCTGGACCCCCTGGAGGGTGGGGGTCGTCTCCTCGGTGAAGGCGTCCACTTCTTCGACCTCTTGGCCTTCTTGGCGGGAGCGGAGCCGACACGCGTACGATCGGTCTCACCCCCCGGCCGCTCGCGCGAGGAGGCGGTCGTGGTCCTGGAGTTTGAAGACGGCTCCGTGGGGACACTCGTCTACACGGGCAGCGGTGCGGCCACCGCGGGCAAAGAACGCGTCGAGGTGTTCGCAGGCGGGATCACCTTCATCATCGATGACTACCGGAGCCTGGAGGTCCACGGGGTCGAGAAGAAGGGGCTCCGGACCCGCACCGTCGAGAAGGGGCAGGCGGAGCAGCTCGAGAACTTCCATCGCGCGCTGAAGGGAGAGGCTGACCTGGGCGTCACCGCGGAGGATGGCTACCGCGCCACTTGGTGCGCGGAGCAAGCGGCGGCGCCGGAACCGCGGTGAGGTTCGAGCCGTCGCCCTTCACTTCCGCGAGAAGACGGTGAGGTACCAGCCCCAGCGATGGGCGAGCGTTTCCAGGAGTCGCCGGGAGAGGCCGGTCGCGGGCGGGAGCGACGGCCAGAAATGGGCGTAGTCGATCTGGTCGGCTCGGATCCTCGTCTCCCCGAAGCCCGCGAAGAGGCGCCGGCAGTCCCGCCGGGTCAAGACTTTGACCAAAGGCACTGCCTCCGAATCCGCCGATCGGTGCTCGATGTCGGCCAGGAGCCGGCGATATCCTCTCTTCCAAAGGTCCCCCTGGATGACGCCTCGCAAGAGCATGGTGCAGATCCAGTAGAAGGCCGAGTGCTTGTGGTAGAGGCCCACGATCGCGAGCCCGCCCGGGCGGAGGACGCGGCGGACCTCGTCTATGGCCTCCTGCGTCCCGGGCGTGTGATGGAGGACGCCAAAAGAGTAGACGAGATCGAAGGAGCCGTCGGCGAAGGGCAGGGTTTCGGCGTCCCCCCGTACCGGCCTCGTGACCAGGTCCTCGAGCTGGAAGTGGCGGCGGGTCAACTCGAGATGCCGGGCCGTGAGATCCAAGGCGTACATCTCTGCGCCCGCCCGCGCGAACTGGGCGTGGTCGGTGCCGAGGCCGGGCCCGATCTCCAGGACTCTCTTGCCCCCGTAGGCCTCGAAGCCCATCGCCGTGCGCATCCACGGGGCGTAGACCTCGTAGCGCTCCCTTTCGACCTTGAAGAAGAAAGCGGCCGTGCCCGGCTGGTGTTCCGGGGCCGTGGACGATCCACAGGGATCAGTGTTCCACTGCTTCTGGATCTCAGCCTTGTCGTCGAAGTCGGCCACGGGTCGGGGTTCCACCCTCTGAACCATAGCACACGGTCCGCGGACGGATACCCGTGACCGTGGATGCGTCGCCGGTGGAGCGCCTCTGGAAACGGTTGTTCCTTCCCATCGGCGGCCACTGGATAGCTTCGGGCCAGCTTTATTCGGCGCGGCTCGTGGGCCAGGCGGTCGGGCTGGCCCTGACCGTTGTCTCCGCGCGGGTTCTGCAGCCGGAGGGTCGCGGGGAGTTTGTGACCATCTCAGCGGGGGCGGTGATCGGAGCCCAGGCGCTCAACCTGGGGCTCTCGTCCTCTCTGGCCGTCCTCTTCTCCCGCCGGCCTCATCGCATCGGCCGCTACCGTCGGCTTCTGCTGGCCGTGGCCGCGGCCTGGGTCGTGCTCCTGGTCGCGGTCGGCGTCGTCGGCTCATGGTCCGGTCCGGGAATCCGCGGCCCCTTCCGGTGGTGGCCGTTCTGGGCGGCTTGGATCCCGCTCCAGCTCCTGGGCCTCTACCAGGGGGCGGCCCTCCTCGCCCGCCAAGACGGAAAGGCGCTCTCCCGGATCGAGCTCACGGGGCGGCTCTCCGCCATGGTCCTGGGCGGGGCGTCCCTTTTGGTCTTCGGCGCTTTGCTCGAGCCTTTCTTGACCGCCATCATCGCCGCCGACGGCATCATTGTCGTCTTGGGGGCCCATCACCTGGCCAGAGTGGCACCGGGAAGACCCCCCCGCCGCGTGCGGCCGTTCTTGGAGAAGGCCGCTACGATGGGGCTCCGTGCCTACCCTCCGCTCGTGCTCTTCTTTCTCCTCGTCAAGTCGGACGTCCTCGTTCTCCGCGCGCTGCGGGGAGCGGCGGAGACCGGTGTCTATTCCATCGCATCCCAGATCGTCGACGTCGCCCTCATCCTCCCCGCCACCATCGGGGCCCTGGCCCTCCCCCGCGTGGTGCGAGCGAAGAGGCCGGCCGCCGAGCTCCTGAGCGTGCTCCGCCCCACCGCCTTCCTCGTCGGGGCCCTGGCCCTCCTCCTCGCGCTCTTTGGTCACTGGGGGATCGTGCGCCTCTTCGGACGTCCCTACGAGGGCGCTTATGCCGCCCTTTTGCTTCTTCTCCCCGGCCTCGCTTGCCTGGGGCTGCAGGGACTGCTGGGACAATACTTCGCCGCCCGTGGGTTCCCCGCCTTCGTCTCCTTCTACTGGCTGCTTGGTTTCGCGACGAACTTGGCCCTGAACCTCGTGCTCGTGCCCCAGTTCGGTTTCCTGGCCGCCGCCGCGACCAGCAGCGTTGGCTACGCCCTCGTCTTCTTCCTCATGTGGCGTCGATTCCTCGCGGATCGCAGGGCGGAGAGCGCTCTTTGAGCGAGCCCGCCTTACTCCCCGGCCCCCCCCGGGAGAACGTCTTCGGCCACGCGAAGAAAGCGCGGCTCGTCCTGGCCGCCCTGGGTCGTTTGCGCGCAGAGCGGGGCCGGAGCCTCGAGGTCCTCGACGTCGGCTGCGGCAACGGGGAGGCGTTGACCCGTTTCCTGGGAACGGGGGGCGACCGGGTTCTGGGGATCGACACCCATGGGCCGAGCATTGACTACGCCACCCGAAATTTCGGGACCGCCTCCCTCGAGTTTCGTCAGCAGCCGGCGGAATCGCTGCTCAGGGAAGGGAAAAGCTTTGACGCCATCGTGTTCGCCGATCTCTTGGAACACCTGCCGGAGCCGTCGCCCGTGCTGGAAGCGGGGGCACGGCTGCTGAGGCCGGGCGGGCGCATTCTGGTGAGCGTCCCCAACGGCTATGGGCCGTTTGAGATCGAGTCCTGGCTGAGTAGACTGCCCCTCCTGGGCCGCGCCAGCCTTTGGGCGATCGATCATCTCGTGGCCCTGCTCAATCGCTTCGTCTTCCCCGGGGCCTGGACGGAGGTGGTGACGCCGGGGGACCTCCCCTACAATGAGGACTCCGGCCACGTGCAGTTCTATACTCGGAGTCGACTCCTGGCCCTGGCCCGCGGAGCCGGGCTCGAGCTTGTCCGCGGGACCGGGCTCAGTTGGCTCTCCGGCCCCTACACGAACTATCTCTTCGCTCCCGTCCACCGCTTCTGCGACCTCAATGCACGCCTTGCTGACTTCTTGCCCCCATTCATGCTGAGCGCATGGTTCTTCGAGTTTGGCCACGCCCGACCGACCCCGGCCGGAATGCCCCAACCGTGATGTCGGAGACGGGAAAGGCGGTCGCCCTCATTCTTTCCCCCACCCCGCCGCCCCCGGACATCCGGAGGCTATTCGAGGGCCGCTTCGGACCGAGGCTCGTCTTCGCGGACCTTCCCGGCCTGCGGCGGGCAGGCTTGCGCGCGAGCCTGGCCCAGCTTCGAAAATCGCCGGTTGCCTCCGTCACCATCACGGGCCTACCCCAGGAATTCGACCTCTTTCGTGACTATCTGATCGCCCTGGCCTTTTGCGTCCCCGCTGACCGCCGGGAGGTTCAGCCGCCCGGCGGCGAGGCCAGGCATATCGGCCATGCCGAAGGCCTGCGGTCGCTCTTCCGGATCGCGGCCGGGTTGCTGGCGGGCGCTTTCACCCTCGTCCGGGCCTGGCTCCGGGCGGCCCGCCTGCGGGGCGAGGACCGCACCCCACGGATCGTGGTTACGCCCACGCGTGGCCTTTATCTCAAGCCGACCCTGACGTTCGGCGCCAACGTGGGTGGCTCCGTGGCCCACGTGGCGGGTGTCGTGAACGCCTTCCTCCGCCGGGGGGTGAAGCTCCGGCTCCTGGCCGCTCTCGAGCAGCCTCTGGTGAGCCCGGCCGCGGAGCAGGTGCTGGTGCCGCCCGCCTTTCTCATCTCCTTCCCCTACGAGCTGAACCAGCATCGCTACCAGCCCGGTTTCCTCCGAGCGGCCCAGAAGCATCTGCGGGAGACCCGCCCCGACTTCGTGTACCAGCGCTACTCCCTTAACGACCTCACGGGCGTGATCCTGCGTCGGCGACATGGCGTGCCCCTGATCCTGGAGTTCAATGGCTCCGAGGTCTGGGTGCAGCGACATTGGGGCCAGCGCTTGCGCTTTGAGCGACTGGCGAGTGCCATCGAGCGGATCAACCTCCGGCAGGCGGACCTGGTGGTCGTGGTCTCGGAAGCGCTCGTCGAGCAGGCGGTCTCGCTGGGGGCGGATCCCGAGCGGATCCTCTTCTATCCCAATTGCATCGATCCCGCCGTTTTCGAACCTGCCCGCTACGGCGAGAGCGACCGTCGGGAGGTCCGGCAGTCGCTGGGGATCCCCCTCGAGGCCGAGCTCCTGACGTTCGTGGGCACCTTCGGCCAATGGCACGGCACCGACGTGCTGGCGGCCGCGATCCGGAAGCTGATAGACGAGGACCGGGCCTGGCTGGAGCGGCGGAGGGTCCATTTCCTTTTCGTGGGAGACGGCGTGCTCGCCCCCAAGGTTCGGACGACGCTCGGGCCCGACTTGGGTGCGCGCTTCGTGACCCTGGCCGGGCTGCGGCCCCAAGCGGACACGCCCGGCATCCTGGCCGCATCCGACATCCTGCTCTCGCCGCACGTGCCAAACCCAGATGGCACTCCTTTCTTCGGAAGCCCCACCAAGCTCTTCGAGTACATGGCCATGGCCAAGTTGATCCTGGCTTCCGACCTCGACCAGATTGGCTGGGTCCTGAAAGGGTGGCGGCCGGGCACGCCGCCTCCCGCGGGCGGAGCCGCCTCGGAGGCCGCGCTTCTCGTCGAGCCCGGGAGCCTGGGGGGGCTCGTGGAAGGGATCCGGCGGGCGGTGGAGATGCCCGTCCCGGAGCGGGAAGCGTTCGGCAACACGGCCCGCCGGCTCGCCCTCGACTCCTTTACCTGGGACAAGAACGTGGCCGCGGTAATCGCGCGGGCGCAGACGGCGAGCGGCGTCCTACCGGTGACGCCCCGCCCGTGACCGACAAGGAGCGGGTCCGCGACTTCTGGAACCGAGCCCCTTGCGGCGAGGTCTACGCGCGGGGAGACGAGCTCCCCGAGCGCTTGGAGGCGCAGGCCCGTGCCCGGTACGAGCTTGAGCCCTATCTGGCCGAGTTCGCGCGCTTCGCCGATGGGCGCGGCCGGGACGTGCTCGAGCTCGGCGTGGGCATGG
>DATMQU010000050.1:0-8398 GCA_035566715.1 Vicinamibacteria bacterium | reverse complement strand
GGATGTCGTCCTCGCACGTGAGGTCAAGCACCACATCGGGGTGCTCGCGGGCGAACTTCGCGAGCTTTGGACTGAGTAGCATCGCCAGCACGATGGGGGGCGCGATCAGGCGGACGACACCGGCCGCCGTGTCACGGAATCGGCCCACGTCGGTGAGCGCAGCCTCGATGTCGTGGAGCGCGGGCCGCAACTGCGCCAGCAGACGCTCTCCCGCGTCCGTGGGCGCCACGGCGCGTGTGGTCCGCGCGAGGAGCCGTAGTCCGAGGCGCTCCTCGAGCGTGCGGATCGAGTGGCTTATGGCCGACCTGCTGACGCCGAGCTTGACGGCAGCCTTGGTGAAGCTGCGTTCGTCCGCAACCAGCGCGAACGCCGCAAGCACAGTAAGTTCGTTGCGCAGTATTGGTGAAATCATTTCACCACCCTATCCCGATTTTGCTGTCTAGTCACCGTGGGTATCCCCTGCTACCTTGGTCTTGGCCGCCGAGGATGGCCAAGAGATAGGGAGGCCAGATGGACATCAAGCGCAGCGGTTCTCAGCCGTCGGGCCGGGGACCCGCCGAGTACTTCACGGGCGTCGTCCGGGTGGACCCCCTGTTCCAGGCCCCCGACCCCGCGCGCGTGCTCGGGGCGAGCGTCACGTTCGAGCCCTGCGCCCGGACCCACTGGCACACCCATCCGCTCGGCCAGACGCTCTTCGTCACGGCGGGCTGTGGCCTGGTCCAGAGCTGGGGAGGGCCCGTCCGGAAGATCCGGCCGGGTGACGTGGTCTGGTGCCCGCCCGGAGAGAAGCACTGGCACGGCGCCACCGCCAGGACCGCGATGACGCACATCGCGATCCTAGAGCACGTCGGTGGCAAAAACGTTGACTGGATGGAGAGGGTCACTGACGAGGAATACGAAGCGGGCCAGGACGCCGAGGAGAAGGAGGGGAGCAGATGAGCAGCGAGAAGCGCCGCAACCCGTACGCGGACATCGCGCCCGCGCTCGGTGAGTACACCGACAACGTGCTCTTCGGCGACGTCTGGAAGCGTCCCGGACTGTCGCCGCGCGACCGCAGCCTCGTCACCGTGGCCAGCCTCGTCTCGCTCTACCGCACGAACGAGCTACCGTTCCATCTGGCGAAGGCGCTCGAGAACGGCATCACGAAGGACGAGCTGATCGAGGTCATCACCCACCTCGCGTTCTACGCCGGATGGCCCACCGCCAACACCGCCGTCGCGATCGCGAGGAAGCTGTTCGGAGAGGCTGAAGGAAAGTGAGCAGCGGCACTCTCGATAGCGGCGCCGTCCCTCCCCTTTTCCGGATCAGAGGGGCGCGAGCGAGGCCCTTCTCTGCCATCACACTGTTCCTCCTCGTGCTCTCTGTGACAGCTCTGGCTCTATCTGGAGGTGACCAATGATGAAGACACGCGCACTCGGGAGGAGCACTCTCGAAGTCTCAGCTCTTGGGCTCGGCTGCATGGGTATGAGCTGGTCTTACGCTCCCTTTCCGGACCGGAAGGAGATGATCTCTCTTCTCCATACAGCCGTGGATCACGGCGTCACCTTCTTCGATACGGCCGAGGTCTATGGGCCGTACACAAACGAAGAGCTCGTGGGCGAAGCGCTCCTTCCCTTCCGGGGGCAGGTAGTCATAGCCACCAAGTTTGGCTACGAACTCAAGCCCGATGGAAGTCCGGGTTGGGTCCGGCTGAATAGCCGACCTGAGCACATCAAGAAGGCCGCCGAAGGCTCACTCAAGCGCCTCAGGGTCGATGCCATCGACCTCTTCTATCAGCACCGGGTGGACCCTGAGGTCCCGATCGAAGACGTGGCGGGAGCCGTGAAGGACCTCATTCAACAAGGCACCGTCAAGCGCTTCGGACTTTCCGAGGCAGCGGCAAAGACCATCCGCCGTGCGCACGCCGTTCAGCCGGTCACCGCTGTGCAGAGCGAATACTCGCTCTGGTACCGTGATGCTGAGAAGGAGGTGCTGCCGACCCTTGAGGAACTGGGAATTGGCTTCGTTCCATTCAGTCCTCTCGGAAAGGGTTTCCTCACGGGCAAGATCGGGGCAACCACAACGTTCGACAGTTCCGATTTCCGCAACACCATCCCACGGTTTGCGCCGGAGGCTCGAATGGCCAACCAGGCGCTGGTGGACCTACTTAAGAAGATCGGGGGCCGGAAGAAGGCGACGCCCGCGCAAGTTGCGCTCGCCTGGCTACTGGCCCAGAGAACCTGGATTGTTCCGATCCCGGGCACGACAAAGCTGTATCGTCTCGAGGAGAACCTTGGAGCGACCGAGGTCCAACTGACGGAGGACGATCTCGAAGAGATCGAAAGGGCCGCCTCAATGATCACGATTCAGGGAGCTCGATATCCCGAGCACATCGAGCGGATGAGCAATCTCTAATGGGTCGTAAGACGCAGGGATGTGAACGTGGCTTGGCAGTGCAAGGAGCTTCCGCGGTGCGCACCTGGTCGAAGGATGAACTGCACCGGATCACGGCAGAAGATGACCTGCACATATCACCATATCGTGAGGACGGGGTGACGTACGGGACCCCGACGTGGATCTGGTCCGTCGTGGTTGACGACGCTCTCTACGTGCGCGGCTACAACGGGCAGAGCTCCCGTTGGTATCAGGCCGCGGTGCGACAGAAGGCGGGGCGGATCACCGCTGCCGGCCTGACGAGGGAAGTCACCTTCGAGAGTGTCGACGGCTCGATCAATGACCGCATCGACGAGGCTTACCGGGCGAAGTACCACGACAGCCGGTACCTTCGCCCGATGATCGGGCGACGCGCGCGCGCCGCCACGGTAAAAATCACGCCGCGGGCCAAGGCCTGATCGTCGGTCACACCAGCTGACAACGCTGGGGACGGGTGACCATGTGCGGTCCCCTTCGCGAATCCCGACTCCGCCGCCATTGGTGGGCGCTAAGTTGTTGACTCGATTGGCATGCCCGATGGGACTCGAACTTATAGCCTTCGGCAGCGGAGGTTAGTGCGCTGTGCCAGCACTGGCTGTCGGACTGCTGATCGAACCCGCGTCGGCAACCGGACACCCATGCGGGCCCTTCACAATGACACGCCGCTCCCCGCTGGTGGAGACGGTCCGCACAGAGTCGCCGTCAGCCCTCGAGTTCGCGCGTGAGCGATGTGGGCGCCCGCTGCTTGACCTCGAGGTACCGCCCCCACGGGTCAGCGTGGCCCGACCCAAAGCCCAGGACGCGAAGTGGCACCTCCGCCACGGTTAAGTCGGTAGGACCCGAGAGCCGATCAAGCTCGTTCCATTCGACGGGCGCAGAGACCGGCGCGCTCTCGCGGGCCCGGGTGGAGTAAGCACCGACCGCGTTCGCCCCACGCACGTTGCGCAGGTAGTCGACGTAGACCTTCCCTTTCCGATGGGACTTGGCCATGTTCGCGGTGAAGGTCTGCGGCTCCTCACTTGCGAGCCGCAGTGCCACCGCACGCGTGAACTCCTCGAGCTCCTCCCACCCTTGCTCCGGCTCGAGGGGCACGCATACGTGCAGCCCCTTGCCCCCTGTCGTCTTCACGAAGCTCTCCAAGCCGAGCTCGGTCAGGAGAGTCCGTACACGCCGGGCCGCGGTGGCGACGCGGGAGAAGGGCAGCGCTTCGTCGGGGTCGAGGTCGAAGATCACCTGATCCGGCTTCTCGAGCTGCGCTACCCGCGAGTTCCAGGGATGGATCTCGAGGATCCCGGCCTGGGCCAGGGCCACGAGACCCGGCACGGAGTCCACGAAGAGATACTCCTCGCCCTTTCCCGGGACCGCGAAGCGCCGCACCTGGGGCGGCGTCCAGAAGCCGGGGTGCTTCTGATAAAAGGTCTCGCCGTCGACCCCGTCCGGGCAACGTACGAGGGTAAGGGGGCGGCCCGCGAGGTGTGGCAGTACCCTGTCGGCTATCGACACGTAGTACAGGGCCAAGTCCAGCTTGGTAAAGCCCAAGCCGGGGTAGTAGACGCGGTCCGGATGGGTCAGGCGCACGCCGAGGAGATCGACGACCTCCTCGCCACTCGTGGCGTGAGTGCGGGTGACATGAAGGCGTAGCGCTTCCCAGGGCCGGCCCGCGGACACGGTGTCGACGCCGCCGCCCTCGACCGTCCCCGGTCCCTCGCGCACGACGTGGCGCGCGTCCCGGTCGTCACGAAGTCCTAGGAACACCGGCTCCCGCATCCGGCCCTCGTCCGTCCATTGCTTGAACTCGACCTGCGCCACGAGGTCCGGCTCGACCCAGTGCACGCCCCGTTGGAGCTCGGCGGGCACCGCTACGAGCGGCGAGGTCTTCCGCGGCCGCACATCCAGCCGATGCTGCAGGTCAACGAGCAGGCGGTCGTTGAACCCGGAGCCGACCTTGCCCGCGTACACCAGTTCCCCGTCTTCGTGAAAGCCCACGAGGAGCGCCCCGATCGACCCCCGGCCGTCAGCCGACGGCGTGAAGCCCCCAATGACCACTTCCTGGCTCCGTCGGCACTTCGCCTTCCGCCAGTCTCCCCCGCGTCCCTCCCGATAGGGAGCGCCGGCCCGCTTGCTCATGACCCCCTCGAGGCCGGCCTTGAGCACGTTCTCGAAGAACTCGCGGCCCTGCCCCCGCACGTGATCGCTGAACCGCAGGGCGGCGGGCGCCGATTCAAGAAGGCGGCGAAGGACCTCCTTGCGCTCGTCGAGCCGCACCTCCCGGAGGTCCCAGCCATCGAGGTGTAGAAGGTCGAAGGCGAAATAGACCAGCGGCGTCCCTCCCTCGGCGCGGCGCTGCAGGGACTGGAAGCTCGTCGCCCCGTTCGGCAGCACCGCGGCGACTTCTCCGTCGAGGAGCGCGGTTCCCGCCGGTAGGCGGCCGATGGCACGGGCAACCTGCGGGAACTCCTTCGTCCAGTCCTTCCCGTTGCGGGAGATAAGCCGCACTTCCCCCTCTTCGATTCGCGCCACGATGCGATAGCCGTCGTGCTTGATCTCGTGGAGCCAGTCGTCGCCGGCCGGCGGCGCCTCGACCACCATCGCGAGAGCCAGGGGCTGAGTCTGGGGCAGCGACCCGCGTATGGCGCCCGCGAGGTCTGCGAGGCGTAGGGGCGCGCCCCCGTGTCCTTCCGCGGGTCCGCCGAGATTCACTTGGCCGTCCGGGCCGACAACCTTCGAGTGCCAGAGGCGGTCCCGCTCGGCGGCCACCTCGGCAAGGCCGCGCCCCGAGTCGACGCTCTCCGGGCGCGCGCTCACTATGTCCAGCTCGGCCGCCGGCCGTGCGTGCTCATCCTTGTCCTTGATGAGGAGCCATGCCTTGGGGTCATCCCCCTTCATGCGGACGAGCGCCCATCGGCCGGTGAGCTTCTCGCCATGGAGCTGGAACTTTAGCTCCCCCTTCTTGAGCGCAGAGCCCGGCTCGAGCACGGAGGTCCATGTTCCGCGGTCCCAGAGCACGACCGGCCCCGCGCCGTATTCACCCTCTGGGATGACCCCTTCAAAGGAGCCGTAGGCGACCGGATGGTCCTCCACGCGCATGGCGAGCCTTTTCTCCCGGGGGTCGTAGGACGGGCCCTTCGGCACGGCCCAGCTCAGGAGGACGCCGTCGAGCTCCAGCCGAAAGTCATAGTGCAGACGCGAGGCCGCATGCTTCTGAATGCAGTAGGATTTGCCCCCGCCAGGACGCGCCTCCCCAGGTGGCTCCGGGGTCTTGGAGAAGTCGCGCTTCTTCTTGTAGTCCTCGAGCGCCATCCAGGCATAGCTTACGCCACTCACGCCTGTCGCGAACTTACCCCGCGGGTGAGAGAGACGCTTGATCTATTTACACGCCGGATAGGGCTCGAACCCAGAACCTTCGGCTCGGGAGTTTGTTGCGCTTTGGCGGGCCCGGCCGGATGCTTGATTTATTACAAGCATAGTAATAAGATTCGAACATGAGCGGATTGGGCGCAGAGGTGAAGCGCGCCAGGGAAGCGCGAGGCTGGACGCAAGCGGAAGCGGCTGAGCGACTTGGCGTGTCCCAGGGATACGTTTCGCTGTTGGAGTCAGGAGGACGGCCGGTCTCGCATAGGCTCGCTCCATCGTTGCGTAGAACACTAGGGCTCTCCCCGTCGGCCCTTCCTCCAGCCGAATTGAATCTAGATGCTGACCGGTTGCCCGGCGTGCTTGGTGCGCTTGGCTACGAACCGTTCGGGTATCTGCGGGGTCGCTTGCTCAGTCCAACGGCGGTGCTGCTGTCGGCGCTTCGGCAGAAGGACCTCCCATCCCGCGTGGTCGAGGCGTTGCCTTGGCTCGCATTGCACTTCCCCGAGCTAAATCGCGAGTGGCTTGTCGAACGAGCAAAGGTGCATGACGTGCAGAACAGGCTTGCGTACGTGGTCACGCTGGCTTCGGAGCTTGCCGGCGCTGGCGTG
Source organism: Vicinamibacteria bacterium (assembly GCA_035566715.1). Taxonomy (GTDB): domain Bacteria; phylum Acidobacteriota; class Vicinamibacteria; order Fen-336; family Fen-336; genus DATMML01. The sequence continues at coordinate 2,024 of DATMQU010000050.1, read as the reverse complement.
GCCGCGCGGCTTCGAGAGGTAGTGCTGGGACTGGAGCCATCGCGGCTCGCTCGGGAAGACACCCTCTGCCACGACTCGATGACGGAGGCGGAGCGGCGATGGCTGCGACAGCAACGCTCGCAGCAGGCCGAGCATTGGAACCTGCTTACCGATCTGAGGCGAGAGCATCTTCCTTATGCCGCTTGACATCCCGGAGCCCTGGGGTGCCTTTCTAAGAGACTTGGACCGGGACGTTGTGAGGCCCGTCGAGCTTCATTGCCTTGGCGGCTTTGTCGTGACCATACTGTACGGACTCACGCGTCCAACGGCCGACATTGACGTGCTCGTGGTAAGGCCTCCAATGGATCTCAACCCGCTTGGGGGGATCGGCTCCTCCCTCCACAAGAAACACCGTGTTTACGTCCAGCTGGTGACCGTCCTGGAAGCGTACCCGGGGGATTACGAGGAGCGTTTGAGCGAAATGTTCCCCGGTGCGCTCAGAAACCTCCGACTTTTCGCCCTTGATCCCTACGACCTGGCCCTCACCAAGCTCAGGCGCAACAGCCAGCGGGACCGCGAAGACGTTCTTTACCTCGCCAATGCGGTTCCGCTCGACATCGGAACTCTTCGTGCCCGGTACCAGGAGCTGCGGCCCTGCCTGGGAAACCCGGAGCGCGAGGATTTGACCCTGAAGCTCTGGATCGACGTCATTGAAGAGAGGCGGAAAGGCAACAGTTGACATGGCCCCGGTCTGAATCCGGTCTTGACCAGCCCCGGCTCACCGGCGTAGGGTGTCTCGATGTCGCCGGTCGCGGGCTCGGTTGCGCCCCATCCCGTCACCTTGGTGTCGGATCGAATCGCCCATCGCTCCCGCGATAGCCACGCACGATGTCCGGGCTTTGCTGCCCAGAGCCACTGCTCCCTTCTGATGCGAACCATGCCCAGCCGGTTCCGTCGTGGAGGAGGCGGGGAGCGTGCAGGGCGCGGACGTGTTACACCCAACCGCGCACAGCGAAGGGGCGACGAGCGGCCAATACCGTCCGGGGCAGAAGCAGGGATCTGACATGACTAGCCAGAACGACCGCAGCGAGCACGAGGAACCGGGGAACGCGGTTCCGGCAGGGCCGGCCACATCCAACCCCGCCCTGGCGTCGCGGTTCCAGCAGATGTTTCCGGTCCTTTCCGCGGCCGAGATCGACCGCGTCCGCCGTTTCGGTGACATCAGGCGGTTCCCGGCCGGGGAGCTCCTGTTCCAGGCAGGAGAGGCCGTCCCCGGGATGTACGTGATCCTCGCCGGCCGGGTAGCGATCGTGCCCCGCGATGGGCTGGGACAGGGAGTGCCGGTGGCAGCCTTCGCGCAGCTGATCGGGGCCCCGGTCGAGGAAATGACGGAGGTAGTCCCGGGCGAGGTCATGGCCGAGATCGGACAGCTCTCTGGAAGGGCAGATTTGAGCGTGTTCGACGCCCGGGCGGTCGGTGACGTGGAGGCCATCGTCGTCCCGCCTGAGGCGCTCCGAGCGCTGCTCGTCGCCGAGGCCGAGCTCGGCGAGCGCATCCTGCGAGCGCTCATCCTGCGGCGCGCGGCGCTGATTGAGATCGGCTTCGGAGGCCCGGTACTCGTCGGAGCCCTCAAGTCCCCGGACGTGACGCGGCTGTCGAACTTCCTCGAACGCAACGCGATTCCCTTCCGGGTGGTCGATCCCGATGAGGACCGGGATGCTTCGTCACTGCTCGCGCGCTTCGCCCCGAAGCCGGGGGAGCTCCCGATTGTGGTCCTGTCGGACGGCACGGTCCTCAAGAACCCGACGAAGCAGGAGCTGGCGCAGGCCCTGGGCTTGGTGGCGACGAGCTTCCGCTCCGAACCGTACGACGTGGCCATCGTCGGCGCGGGTCCGGCCGGGCTTGCGACCGCGGTCTACGGCGCGTCCGAGGGCCTGTCCGTCGTCGTGCTCGAAGCGCTCGCGTTCGGCGGACAGGCCGGCGCCAGCGCGCGGATCGAGAACTACCTGGGCTTTCCCACCGGCGTCTCGGGGCTGGCGCTCATG
>DATMQU010000049.1:0-6194 GCA_035566715.1 Vicinamibacteria bacterium | reverse complement strand
GAACTCTCCCCCGGCTTCGAGACGCTGGTCACACACCTCCTGAACAAGCTCCGCTCGCTGGAGGTCCTCTCGGAGGCGGAGTACGAGGCGGCCCGCGAGGAGAAGCTCATCTTCCGCCGACCCGAGGCGCCCGAGCCCTAGACGCGCTAGCCGCGTTTGGTGAGCGCTTCCACGGTCTGGCGGATGCCGGCGCGTCCGGCGGGGCCGAACCAGGCGTTCAGGAACTCGGCCGCGCGGGCGGGCTCCTGCCCGATCATCTCCCGGATCGCTCCCTCCCGGAGGTAGGCCTTCGTCCTTCCCAGGGCGGTCGGGTCCTTCTCCGCGAACTCCTCCAAGCGGGCCAGGCAGCGCCCCTCAAAGCCCTCCGCCTCCAAGACCTCGTGGACAAGGCCCACCGTCCGCGCTTCCTCGTCCGTGAAGTTCTGGCCGAGGAGAGCCACGCGGGAAAGAGATGCGGGGGGCACGGCCGCCTTGAGCAGGATGGCCACCGGCCAGGGAAGCGGGATCCCGACCCGCACCTCGTTGAGGCCGATCTGGGAGCCCCGCCGCAGGATACGGTGGTCGGCGGTGAGGGCGAGCACGCACCCTCCCGCCACCGCGTGACCGGCGATGGCGGCGAGGAGCGGCTTGGGCAGGCTGAAGAGGGCGAGCGTGGCCTCCCCGAAGGTGACGAGGAAGCGCTCCATGGCCGGCCGGTCGTACTCGAAGAGGGTGACGAGGTCGAGGCCGGGGCAGAACAGCTTGGGATGAGCGGAGGCCAAGAGCACGCCCCGGACCCCCGCGTCGGCGGCCAGGTCCCGGCAGGCCAAGAGGAGCTCCTCCAGGAACGGTTCGTCGATCGCGTTGCCCCGCGCCTTGTCCATGCGCAGGACCACCAGGTGTCCTTGCCGCTCCGCGCGAATCCCACCCACCTCCGCCTCCTTCTCGCTCGGGAAGACGCGTGATTATCTCACCCCCAGAGGGCGAGCTGGACGGCGGGGGCGCGGGGGACGGGCTCGACCGGGTACCCATCCTGAAGCCCGTGCTTCTCGCGCAGCCTTCGGATCCGGCCCCGGAGCCACTCGCGGTACCGCCCATGCAAGTAGACGCGTCCGGCGTAGGCCCGCTCATAGGCCTCGAGGTGCTGGGGGAACGCCCCCCCCAGCCAGCGCAGGTACTTCTCCCGCGTGGGGGAGCGCAGGAAGAGGATGTTCCAGAACATGTGCCTTACCCCCGCCGCCGCCACCCGGCCCAGCAGCTCATCCAGGTCCGCTTCCCGGTCCGTGAGCGCGGGCAGGACGGGGGCGAGGGACAGCCCGGCCACGATCCCCGCCTCCACCAGACGCCGCAGGACCTCGATGCGCACCTCGGGGGGCGGGGCCCACGGCTCCAGGGCGCGCAGGAGCGGTGCGCGCGGCGAGATCAGGGAGACGTGGACGGAGAGCGAGGAGCGCTCGTGGATGCGGAGCAGGAGGTCGAGGTCGCGGAGAACGAGCGCGCCCTTGGTGGTGATCGAGAGCCGCAGGCCCCGCTGCCGGGCCGCGAGCTCCAGGAAGCGCCGGGTGACCTTGAACTCCGCCTCGCCCGGCTGATAGGGGTCGGTGGCGGTGCCCAGGGCGACGAGCTCACCCCGGCCCCGGACCACGCTCAGGCGCCGCGCGGTCTCCGTCTCCCCCCCCGCCTTGGCGTAGACCGTGGAGTGGAACTCGTCCCCTCCCTTGATCCCCATGAACTCGTGGGTGTAGGCGGCGTAGCAGTAGCGGCAGCCCATGGCGCAGCCGCGGTAGGGATTGACCGTCCACCGGAAGGGCATTCGGGGGGAGTCGCACCGGTTCAGGAGGGACCGGGTCTGGAGCTCGCGGTAGGTCACCCCACCGCGCTCGGAAAGCGTGTCGCGGCCCATGAGGGGGGCCAGATGGGGGGCGGGGATGCCGGGATGGAGCATGTTTCGACTTTCGCTATATCTTCGCCTGCGCGGGGAACGGCTGTCAAGGGCCGGTAGTGTCTCAGTTTGAATAATCGCCATCAGGAGGCTGCTTGGCGGCTGCAGAAAACCTGCGGGGGAGGCGTGCTCCGAGCTGCGGCGCAACGGGAACGGGCCGGTCGCTATTGACAAGGATGCTGCAGCACAACACCTGACGCCGATGGAGCGGGCAGGCTCATAACTCGTGCGAACCTCCACGTGCCGTCGGACTGTCTTTTCATTACCCTCAATCCCTTGCCATACACAATCGATATTTTGCCGTCCTTGGAAGTTTTGTACGAACCATACCACCACTCGAATGCCCAGTCTCCCGCGATTTGGACGTCCTGAATTTCGTTGTCGTAACACAGAGAGCGCTCTCTCCCGCTGCTCATCTCCCAACGCTTGTCGTCCGCATAGATCACCGCCGCGCCAATTTCCGCCGGACGCCCCGCCGGGAATCGAACGGCGTCCTTGTCCCACAGCTTGGCCAATTGGTCCGCGCTGTCCGATAGCGTTGCTTCCCTATCTTCCTCATGCAGCCGCTCGATCGCCGCTCGATCGGCCTCTAAGCCCCCACGGGCTGCCGCTTTCGGTGGCGCGCCTTGCCCGCCTGACAACTGTGACATCGCGAGCATCGCCGTCGCGACCACGGCAGGTATCAGCTTCATTGGAGAACCTCCTCACAAACGACACTTCAAGGACTATCCCACACCACGCTGCTACTTTGGAAAGCTCGCGCTAACGCGTGAGACGGCGAGGCCGTTCCCGAGGGTGGATCGTGCGCTGTATCCCGCGAAGTTCAAACTGAGACCCTACCCAAGGGCCGGTACTGGGTCACCATCCGCGCGGGATCCTCGCGTCCGGAGGTAGCCACGGCGAGCGGGCGCGTGACGGCGGCGGGGATGGCGAGCTACGCTCGGAGATTCCGGGAGGGCGCCGCCGTCAGATGGACACCTGGCCGTCCTGGCCGTGCCCCCCTTGGCCTCCGACACCGTAGCCGCGCTCCTGCGCTCTCGCCGAAGCGAGTGGGGATGGCCGTATACTGTTGTTCGGGATCGTTCCCATGCCCGTCACCGCATCCCCGCTCGGCGAGGTCCTCGCTCGTCACACCAAGGAGGGCGAGCTCTACTCGAAGCTCGCGAGCGACCGCGTGCGCTGCGTGGCCTGCGGCCACCGCTGCCTCATCCCTCCCGGCCAGCAGGGCATCTGCAAGGTGCGTTTCAACGAAGGGGGAACGCTGCAGGTGCCCACCGGCTACGTGGGAGCGCTCCAGCTCGACCCCGTAGAGAAGAAGCCGTTCTTCCACGCCCTCCCCGGCTCCTCCGCCCTCTCTTTCGGCATGCTCGGGTGCGACTACCATTGCGGCTACTGCTTCGCTCCCGGCACCGAGGTGGCAACCCGCGGGGGACCCCGCGTGATCGACTCCTTGTTCAAGAGCGGGGAAGCCGTCTTCGAGACCGGCGCGGACGCGGTGGCCGTGCGTCCGGGCCTGGAGGTCCTGACCCACCGTGGGCGGTCGCGCCCCGTGCAGGGCGTCTTCCGCCACCACTATCGCGGACCGCTAATGGCCATCCTCCCCAAGGGGGGGAGCGAGATCCACGCCACCCCCGACCACGAGTTCCTGGTCTCGGCGCGCGCGGCGCGGGGCCTGCCCCCCCCCTCCTTCTTCATGCCCGCCTCCGCCCTGACCGCGGAGTTCGATCTCCTCGCGCCCTCCGCGGACGGCTCCTTCCGGAAGCGGCCCATCGAGGACACCCGGATCCTGAGCTACGACGGTCCCGTCTACAACCTGGAGGTGGAGGAAGATCGCACCTACCTCGTGCAGGGGGCGGCCGTCCACAACTGCCAGAACTGGCTCACCTCGCAGGCCCTCCGCGACCCCAAGGCGGTCTCGCTCCCCGAGGAGGTCACGCCCGCCGATCTGGTGGGGCTGGCCCGAAAGCACGGGGCCCGCATCATGACCTCCACCTACAACGAGCCCTTGATCACGAGCGAGTGGGCGGTCGAGATCTTCCGCGAAGCCAAGGCGGCGGGCCTCGTCTGCTCCTACGTCTCGAATGGCAACGCCACCCCGGAGGTCCTGGACTACATAGAGCCCTTTGTCTCCCTCTACAAGGTGGACCTGAAGAGCTTCCGCGACCGGCACTACCGGGAGCTCGGGGGGACGCTGGAGCGCGTGCTGTGGACGATCCGCGCCCTGCACGAGCGGGGCTTCTGGGTGGAGGTCGTGACCCTGACCGTACCCGGGTTCAACGACTCGGACGAGGAGCTCGGCGAGATCGCCCGCTTCCTGGCCTCGGTATCCCCCGACATCCCCTGGCACGTGACCGCGTTCCACCAGGACTACAAGATGACGGAGCCGGAGAACACGGGGGTGGCCACGCTGCTACGGGCGGCCGAGATCGGGGTCCGGGAGGGACTGCACTTCGTCTACGCGGGCAACATCCCCGGCCGGGTCCGGAACTGGGAGAACACGTACTGTCCGGGCTGCTCGGCTCTGCTCATCGAGCGGCACGGGTTCCGCGTGCTCGCGAACCGGATCCCGCAGGGGCGCTGCCCCGACTGCGCGCGGACGATCCCCGGCTTCTGGTCCGCCCCCGCCTCCTGAGCCGCCCTACTTCTGGATCTTGGGCAGCGCGTCCCGGCAGGCCCGCTTGAGGTCGCCCTGCTTCATCACCGCCTCCATCTCGTCTTTGGTGGCGATGGTGGGGGCGTCGAGGTTGGGGGCGTCGCGGCACCGCTTCAGGTTGGGGATCGCGTTCCGGCCCGCGGGGCCAAGGGAGCCGAGGGCGTTGGCCGCGGCCTCGCGCACCGAGTAATCCTTGTCCGTCTCCAGGAGCCAAACGAGCGAGGGCACCGCCTCCGCTCCCCCCAAGGACGTGAGGGTTTGGAGGGCGCGAATGCGGGTGGCGGGGCTGCGGGCGCGGATGCCTTCGCTCGCCGCCTCCAGCTTGACCGCCCGCTCCCGCTCCTTCTCCTGCTCCGCCTGCGCCTGGGCCAGCTGCTCCTCCGTCACCGCGTGGCCGGACGCCAGCGCCTTCTTCACGCGCTCGATGTTCTCCTTGAGGGCGGCCGCGTTGCGGCCGGCCGCCTGGGCCTTGTCCAGGAAGGTCTGGGCCTGGGCCATGTCCTTCTTGAAGAAGTAGCACCAGGCGATTCCGTTGTAGGCCTCCCCCGCCGTCTTGGGGTCGATCTGGATGGCGCGGTTGAAGGCCGCGATCGAGTCGTCCCAGGCCTTGGTGTAGGAGTAGGCCCAGCCGAGCCCCAGAGCGGCCTGGCCCGCCTGCTCGCCCTTGGGATCGATCTCGAGCGCCCTCTTGTAGGCGGCGATCGACTCCGTGGCCTTGTTCATGTTGCGGTAGATCCAGCCCAGGTTCACGTAGGCCGCGGAGTCCTTGTAGCCGGGGGTGGCGATCACCTTCTTGAGCTCGGCGATGCCGGCCTCGTGCTGGCCGGTGATGCCCAGGAGCAGCCCGTAGGTGGTCCGATAGTCGAGGTTCTTGGAGTCGAGCTCCACCGCTTTCTTGTATTCCGGCGCCGCGTCCTCCGACCGGTGGCTGAACTGGTAGGCCCGCCCCAGGAGGGCATGGGCCTCGGGGGTGCCCGGGGTCAGGTTGACCGCCCGCTCGAGGGGAGGAATGGCGCCCGCGTAGTCGTTCTTGCGGAGAAGGATCCGCCCCAGCTCGAGCTGGGCCTCTCCGCTGCCCGGCATGTCGGTGGCGAGCCTTTGCGCCTCCGCGAACGCGCCCTCCTTGTCGCCCTTGGCAATCTGGGCCTGGACGAGGGCCAGCCGCGAGGGCCCGTAGCCGGGATCGGTCTCAAGCGCCTTCTTGTAGGCGTTGACGGCCTGGTCGAGGTTGCCGTTGGCTTCGAAGATCTTGCCCACCGCGACCTGGACCAAGGGGCTCTTCGGGTTCAGGAAGGCGCCCTGCTGGGCCTGGGCGATGGCATCCGGCCAGTTCTTGGGGTTCTCGGCCAGGATCGCGGTCCCGAGCACCGCGAAGGCCTCCCCCGCCTTGGGGTCGACCTCGGTTGCTTTGCGGGCCTCGGCCACGGCCTCCGTCTTCTTGCCCTGGGCGAGCAGCGCGGAGGCCAGCCGGGTCCGGGCGAGGGTGAGCTTGGGGTCGAGCTCCAGCGCCTTGCGGAACGCGGCCGCCGCATCCTCCGCGCGGCCGAGGCCGAGCAGGGCCTCGCCCCGCGCCTCGTGGGCGGGCGCGCCATTGGGGGAGGCCGCTACCGCTTGTTCCGC
>DATMQU010000048.1:0-3332 GCA_035566715.1 Vicinamibacteria bacterium | reverse complement strand
CCCCGCCGGGATTGGCCAAGCGCAGGCGGACGATGTCCGCCATCGGGGTGTCGGGCTGGATTTGGTCCATGGAGTGGTAGAGCGTCTCCACCGAGACCGTATCCCCGGAGTCGACCGTGAGCTTGGGCTTCTCGGTCGGATCCAGCCAGCCCCACTGCACGGTCTCCTTGGTCGCGGCCAGCACATGATGCTTGCCGCCGGAAGCCGCGGGCTGAGCCCCGCCGGGTCTGCCCACGGCCAGCAGGCCGGCGAGGAGAGCTGACACCTGGACGAAGCGCCGCATCACCGCCTCCTTGTTCGAAAAGAATGGCGGATTCTAGCACGGGACCCTGCGCGGTCCCGGTGCGCGCGGCGGCGGATGGGGCGTCCCGGGCCCCCTCCCGCGGAGAGAAGGGCGCGGCTCAGGGCTCGACGGCGGGCAGAATGTACTCGGTCAGGATCTTGTCCGTCTGCTCGTGCATGCCCTTGGTGTTGTAGTTGGTGCTGGTGATCACGGCCGCCAGGTCCAGCGCCGGGATGGCGACCACCTTGTTGCCGCCGTTGCCGGCCATCAAATAGGCGGGAAACGCCTTGCCCCCGGACTTGAACGACTTGAGCCACCACAAATAGCCGTAGTTGGTCTCCTCGTCGATCCGGGCGTGGGGCTTCGTGGAGGCCTCGATCCAGGCCTCGGGCACGATGTGGACGCCGTTCCAGACCCCGCGGTCAAGGTAGAGCTGCACGAGCTTCAAGAGGTCCCGGCTCCGCAGGCGCAGGCCGCCTCCGGTCTGGGCGAGGCCCAGGGGGGAGAACGGCCATTCCGCGCGCTCTATGCCGAGCGGAGAGAAGAGCACCTTGTCCGCGAGAGCATTGACGGGCTGGCCGGTGGCGCGCGCGACCACCTGACCGAGCGTGAACACGCCCGCCGTGCAGTAGCTGAAGCTGCGCCCAAAGGGGGAGTCCTTCGGCCCCTGTCCCGACATGAATCCCCGGATCGGCAGGTCGAGGGTGAACTGGAGCCAGTCCTCGATGAGGTACATCCGCTCCTCGTTTCCGCGGGAGAAATCGTTCCAGTCGTTGCACTCGAGGAGCGAACTCATGGTGAGTAGATCCTCGACCGTGATCTGCTCCTTGCGGGGATCGGGGTTCTGGAAGGGACGCTTGTCGGGGAAGAAGGGGAGGACGGGCGCCCCCAACCCCTTCAGGAGACCCTTGTCGATGGCGATCCCGGCCAGCATTCCCGTCACCGTCTTGGTGGCGGACCTTGTGTCCTGGAGGGCGGCCGCGCTCGAGTCGACGTACGCCTCGAAAGCCAGCTTTCCGTGGCGCGCGACCAGAACGCTCGTGATCTTCTTGAATGCCTCGGAGCGGATGGCGGTGTCCAGGGCCTGGAGGCGGGAGGCGTTCAGCTTCACGAGTCCCGGGTCCGCGGCGACCCACCCGTCCCCCGCCTTCTCGTCCGAAAGGGCCCGAGCCACGGGCGCGCAGATGTGGAAGCAGAGGAGAGCCGCGCCCAGCGCGCCGGACAAGAGGCGAACAACCCACGGTGTCATGGATCAGACTCTCCCTGGGCGGTCATGGCTCACCGGTGGTTGAGCTCGGCCGTGAAATGGAGCGGTGGCTTGGCGAGGAGGGGTCCCCTCACCCCTGATCAACGAAGACGGCGGTCATGCAGCTCCTGGCGGGACGGGTGACGCCGGCTAGACTTGAGGAAGGGCTCGCGCGAAAGGGCACGGCGCATGGCCTTTTCGTACGTGTCCTCGGCCATCCGTTCCCGGGCCATCTGTTCCCGAAGCATGTCCGCAAGGACGCTGGACAGGCTCGCGTCGCGCCGAGCGGCGTAGACGCGTGCCCAGCGGACGACCTCCTCTTCGAGCGTGACGGTCACTCTCCTCAGTTTGGATGCCATTGGCCGCGCACTCAAAAAGCGACGGTAACGACGAGGCCGGCGCCCCCACCGCGGGGGTCGGCCGCGGGCGCCAAGTTGACGAGGGGCTTGCCCGGGAGGGGCTCGCCGTCCCGGCGGACGGCGGTGCGGCCCACGATGTACCCGATCCCGGCCCCGGCCAGGACGTCGGAGAGGTGGTGGGCCCTTATCTCCATGCGCGACACGCCGATGAGCCCGGCCACGAGGTAGCCCGGCACGCCCAGCTTCCAGCCGTAGTAGTGGGCGCCCACGGTGGCCCAGGCGAACGCGTTTGAGGTGTGTCCGGAGGGGAAGGAGAGCTTGTCGGAGCCGTCCGGCCGCGTGCGCTGGGTCGAGTACTTGAGGACGGTGGTGTAGGTGACGGCCACGAGGGTGACCTGGGCGATGTCGTAGGTCGCGTCGCGGAAGCGCTGGTCTCTGGCCAGGCGGCCGGCGCCGAAGAGCACGGCCGCCATCGGCCCGATGACGTAGGCCTGGCCGAGCTGGTCGCCGGCGTCACCGAGCCATTTGGCCCGCCTCTGGGTCGCGAAGTAGTGCTGCACGTTGTTGTCGAAGAAGGCCCCCCCGCCGCTCACGCCCGCGCTCACCAGGAAGGGGACCAGGTTGTCGGAGGAGAAGACGCCCACCGTGTCGCGTCCGAAGTTCGCGAGGAAGCGCCCGCCGGTGCGGCGCCCGTCGTCGGGATGGGGCCGGTCGAGGGCGGGCGGGGCCGCCGACTCGGCGCCGGGAGGAGGGGCCTGGGGAGGCGCGGCCGGCGCCTCTTGGGCCCGGGCCCATGAGGGGAGGGCCAGGGCGACCAGGGCGAAGACGACTAGGGTCCGCTGCGGTCGGCCTGGTCCCAACGGCACCTCCACGCCCGGGGCGTCAAGGCGCCGATTATAGACGCCGCCGCTAGTCGCCGCCACCCCCCTGCTTGCGCAGGAAGGCGGGCACGTCCAGGTCCACCCTCCCCCCCGCCACCGCCGCCTTCGGGTTGCTGGGCGTCTTGCGGTAGAAGCTGCCCCCCGCCTCCGCCGAGGAGTGCGGCATCGCGGTCTGGGAGCCCACGTAGTTGGTGAGGTCCACGGGGGTGGGGACCGCCTTGCGCGGGCCGCGGCTGAAGCCGGTCGCGATCACCGTGACCTTGACCGCGTTGCCCATGGCCTCGTCGGTCACGATCCCGTAGATGACGTTGGCCTCCGGGTCCGCGACCTTGGTGATGAGGGAGGTGGCCTCCGCCGCCTCCGCCAGGGAGAGATCGGCGCCCCCCGTGATGTTGACGATGATGCCCTTGGCGCCCTCGATCGAGCTGTCCTCGAGGAGGGGGTTCGAGATCGCGCGCTGGGCGGCCTCCACCGCCCGGTTCTCTCCCTGGCCGATCCCGGTGCCCATCACGGCCTGGCCCATCCCCTTCATGACCGCGCGCACGTCCGCGAAGTCCAGGTTG
>DATMQU010000047.1:0-2633 GCA_035566715.1 Vicinamibacteria bacterium | reverse complement strand
GGGGGGATACCAAACAGCGGTGAGGGAACGGCCCAGGGAACGGCCCCAGGAAGCCACAAGGATCGGGGGGCCCCGCGTCTCCCCCGCGGGGTCTCCCTTCGGGCGCCCCTCCCCGACCCCGGGCACGGTAGTCACCGCTCCCCGACCCCCAGATGGACTGCCGTGACCACCATGCTCAGGAAGATCGACCGCGACGTCAAGCGTTTCAAGCAGATCGTGCGCGGGATCATCAAGAAGGACTTCCGGAAGTACCTGACCCAGGGCGAGCTGATCGGCCGCCAGGGCAAGCATCTGGTCTCCATCCCCATCCCCCAGATCGAGATCCCGCGCTTCCGCTTCGGCTCGAGGGAGGCGGGGGGCGTGGGCCAGGGGGAGGGGGACGTGGGCGACCCCCTGGAGGGCGCTCCCGGAACCGCCCCCGGCGAGCACATCCTGGAGGTGGAGGTCAATCTGGAGGAGCTGGCCTCCATCCTGGGCGAGGAGCTGGAGTTGCCGCGGATCCAGCCCCGGGGGCGCCGGATGATCCCGGTGGAGAAGGTGAAATACTCGAACATCCGCAAGGTGGGGCCGGAGACGCTCCGCCATTTCAAGCGCACCTTCCGGGAGGCCCTGAAGCGGCAGATCGCCATGGGCATCTACGACCCCGGCAACCCCATCATCGTGCCCATCCGCGAGGACCGACGCTATCGCTCCTGGCACCTGCGCGAGGTGCCGGAGTCCAACGCCGTCATCATCTTCTGCATGGATGTGAGCGGGAGCATGGGGGACCAGCAGAAGGAGATCGTGCGCGTGGCCTCCTTCTGGATCGACACCTGGCTGCGCAGCCAGTACAAGAGCCTGGACAACGTCTACGTGGTCCACGAGGCCTTCGCCAAGGAGGTGGACCCCCACACGTTCTACCACTTGCGCGAGAGCGGAGGGACCAAGATCTCCACCGCCTACGAGCTGGTCAACCAGATCATCGACACCCGCTTCCATCCCGAGGCCTGGAACGTGTACCTCTTCCACTTCTCGGACGGGGAGAACAGCGATAGCCGGGACACCGACCTCTGCCTGGAGATCCTGCGCCGGAACCTGCTGCCCAAGCTGAACCTCTTCTGCTTCGGGCAGGTCCGCTCCTCCTACGGCGGGGGCCGCTTCAAGACCGACCTGGAGGAGGCCTTCCCCGGGGAGCCGCAGATCGTCACCAGCGAGATCCGGGACAAGGACGAGATCTACGACGCCATCAAGCGCTTCCTGGGCAAGGGGCTGTGAGGAGCGGGCCGTCACCGGCGGGGCGGGGGGGCGAGCTCGGCCTCGGGCTCGTCGCGGCGCCCGCGCCCTCCCTCGGGGGTGGCCCCGGCCTGGGGGGGGCTGTCGACCCCCCGCTCCCGCGATGAACCTGAACGCAGACCTCGACCGCTGGCGGCGGGAGATCGAGGGCTACGCCCGCGAATACGGCCTCGACTTCTACGACGTGGTGTTCGAGGTTCTGGACTACGACCAGCTCAACGAGGTGGCGAGCTACGGCGGCTTCCCCACCCGCTACCCCCACTGGCGCTTCGGGATGGAGTACGAGGAGCTCAGCAAGAGCTATTCCTACGGCCTCTCCAAGATCTACGAGCTGGTCATCAACAACAACCCCGTATACGCCTACCTCATGAAGGCGAACGCGGCCGTGGAGCAGAAGCTGGTCATGGCCCACGTCTTCGGCCACGCCGACTTCTTCAAGAACAACTACTGGTTCAGCGAGACCAACCGCCGCATGATCGACGACATGGCCAACCACGCGACCCGGGTGCGGTCCTACATCGATCGCCACGGCCTGGAGCCGGTGGAGGACTTCATCGACGCCTGCCTCAGCCTGGAGAACCTCATCGACTACCACGCGGACTTCATCCAGCGCAAGGAGAAGCGGGAGCGGCCCCGGCCCGGACAGGCCGAGGAGGAGGAGACGAAGGAGGTCCCCCGCCTGCGCAGCAAGGGCTACATGGAGCCCTACATCAATCCTCCCGCCTTCCTGGAGGAGCAGAAGGTGCGGCTCGCGGAGAGGGCCAAGAAGAGGCGGCTGGTCCCGGAGGAGCCCCAGCAGGACGTGCTCCAGTTCCTGCTCGAGCACGGCCCCCTGGAGAACTGGGAGCACGACGTGCTCGCCATTGTCCGCGATGAGGCCTATTACTTCGCCCCCCAGGGCATGACCAAGATCATGAACGAGGGCTGGGCCAGCTTTTGGCACAGCACGATCATGACCCAGCGGGCCATGACCGACTCCGAGGTGGTGGACTTCGCCGACCATCACTCGGGAACCCTGGCCACGAGCCCGGGAAGGATGAACCCCTACAAGATCGGGATCGAGCTCTTCCGGGAGATCGAGAACCGCTGGAACAAGGGGAGGTTCGGCAAGGAGTACGAGGACTGCGACGATCTGGAGGTCCGGCGCCGCTGGGACCACAAGCTGGGCCTGGGCCGGCAGAAGATCTTCGAGGTGCGCAAGATCTACAACGACGTCACTTTCATCGACGCCTTCATGGACGAGGAGTTCTGCGAGAGGCTGAAGCTCTACGTCTACGGCTACGACTCCCGGGCCGGAAAGCACGCGATCGTGAGCCGGGACTGGCGCAAGGTCAAGGAGCGCCTTCTCTTCTCCCTCACCA
>DATMQU010000046.1:0-13075 GCA_035566715.1 Vicinamibacteria bacterium | reverse complement strand
CCCAGCGCCCTCTATCATCCGCCCGAATGATCGACGATGACGAGCGTCGCCATCATCCGCGGCTGCGCCTGGACGGCCGGATGGTCGGGCGGGCCACCGTGCTCGCGGACTTCCGGGTAGCGGCCCTCTCCGAGACCGGGGCCACCCTGGAGATGGGGATTCCCCTCGCCATGGGCTCCTCCTGCGAGCTCACCCTGAACCTGTCGCACGTGGCCGTCGATTTGAAGGCGCGGGTGGTGGACGTGCGCCAGCCCGAGGACTCCGAAGGCTCCTACGTGATCGGGGTGGACTTCGCGAGCGTCGATGCGCTCGACCTCGGCCTCCTCCAGTCGTTCCTGGAGCGGGAGCGCCGGAGGGAGTCGTGAGGAAGTCCAACGTGACCGGCCAGGCTCGGGGCCAGGTCCCGGCCCGCCTCCTCGATCTCAGCGTGGGGGGGGCGCTCCTCGTCCAGCGCACGGCCCTCGAGGTGGGGGCCATCCACGATTTCGCGATCGAGCTCGGGGGGCAGACCCTCTGGGTGCAAGCCGAGGTCCGGCACTGCCGGGCCGCCGAGCGGGGCGCGGGCTATCAGATCGGCGTGGAGTTCGTCGGGATCGCCCCCCACGACCAGCGTCGGCTGCGCGACTACCTGAAGGGCCGCGAGGGCTAGGGAGCCCCGGCCGCGCCTCAGCGCTTCTTCTTGGGGAGGCTCTTCAGCTCCAGGGCGTTGAAGCGGTGGACGAGGGGCAGGTCCTTCATGCTGATCACCCCCGCGGGGGCGGCCATCAGCTTGGGGATGCTGTTCACGGCGATGGCGGCGGTGGCGATGTCCCCCGCCACCCCTCCCGCGATCGTGCAGTCGATGGGGGGGGTGCCGTCCACGAGCACGTGGTCGCGCGGCGACTCCGCGCCCACGTACATCTGCAGGTCCAGGCTGATGGCGAGGTCTCCGTTGCGGTAGCCCCGCGCGGATTGCTTGATCCCGGCCGCCGCCCCCGCCGGCACCCGCAGGTAGTCGGTGTCGAGGTCGCGGGGGGCGATGGCCGGCTCCAGCGACTCGTCCACCCGGTCCAGCTTCCAGCCCAGGCCGGCCGCGATCATGTGCGCCGATTCCAGGAGGCCCACGTGGCGGACCGTTCCCTCCGTGAGGGCCCGGCGAAACTGATTGAGGTTCAGCCCCGCCCCCACCTTGCGCTGAAGGGGCAGGCGACGGGTTCCCGCGTCCACCACGCGCGTGACCGAGATCCGGTTCACGCGCGCGCAGGGCGCGGTGAGCATGAGGGCCAGGGCGTCCATGGTGTAGCCGGGGTTCACCCCCGTGCCCAGCACCGACACCTTCTTCTTCCGGGCCAGGCGGTCCAGCTCCCGGAAGGAGGATTGGTGGGCGGGGGTGGGGAAGGCGAGCTCCTCGCAGGTGGTCACCACGTGGAGGCCGCGCTTGACGAGGGCCGCCACCTGGGGCTTGACCTCGCGCAGGGAGGAGGAGGTGCAGAGCACGGCCACGTCCCCCCGGACCCGACGCAGGAAGCGCGCGGGATCGCCCTCGACCTTGATGCGCAGGCGGCGGGGAAGCCCGAGCACCACCCCCAGGTCCTTGCCCGCGTGCTCGGGGGAGACGTCGGCCGCGGCCACGATCTTGAGGCCCTCGGTCTCCAGGATCAGCCGCGCCACGCCCTGGCCGATGGACCCCAGCCCGCTCTGCACGACCCTCAGGACAGGAGGCATGAGCCTCGATGCCCGGTTGGCCTTCCCTTTGCCCTCAGCGCTCCACCTCGAGGGTGGGCAGCTCTACCTCGGCCTCGGCCGCCATGATCACGGTCGAATGCACGGGAAGGAGGGTCGTGTAGCTCTTCCCCGAGGCCTCCAGCAGGACCTCGTAGAAACCGTCTGGGGTCACCCGCACCAGCCGGCCCTTGGCGACCTTGGCTCCCAGCGTGTTGGCCAGGATCTCGCTGTAGATCCGGACCGCGGCTTCCGGCTCGATCATGGCTAAAGCTCCTTCAGGCTCTTGCGGACGATCTCGAGGGCGGTGTCCGCCTCCGCCCGGCTCAGGTTCAAGGGAGGGCGGAAGCGGATGGAGCGCACGCCGCAGGCCAAGAGCAGCAGGCGGTTGTCGAGGATCGCCCGCCGCGCCTTGTTCCTGAGCTCCGGGGTGGGGAGGTCGAAGGCGATCATGAGGCCGAGGCCGCGCGCGTTGGACATGATCCCGCCCAGCTCCTCCTGCACGGAGAGGAGGCCCCGCAGCAGGTGGTCTCCCACCACGCGCGCGTTCTCCACCAAGTGGTCTTCCTCGATGACCTCCAGGTAGCGACCGAAGCGAATCATGTCCGTGAGGCCGCCGCCCCAGGTGGAGTTGATGCGGGAGGAGACCCGGAACACGTTCTGCGGCTCCTCGTCCACCCGCGGTCCGACCAGGCATCCGCAGACCTGCGTCTTCTTTCCGAAGCAGAGGGCGTCCGGCTGAAGGCCGAAGTGCTCGTGGGCCCACAGGCGGCCCGTGATCCCGATCCCCGTCTGGACCTCGTCCACGATGAAGAAGACCTCGTGCTTCCGGGCCTTGGCCTCGAGAGCCTGCAGGAACTGGGGCCGGAAGTGGTTGTCGCCGCCCTCGGCCTGGATGGGCTCGATGATGATGGCCGCGATGTCGTCGGGATTCTTGGCGAACGCGGCCTCGATCTGATCGAGGGCCCGCTGCTCGGCCGCGATCACATCCCGCTCCACCTCGGGCGTGACCGGGAAGCGGAGCTTCGGGTTGTCGATCCGCGGCCAGGTGAACTTGGGGAAGTAGTCGGTCTTCACGGGGTCGGTGTTGGTGAGGGAGAGGGTGTAGCCGGTGCGGCCGTGGAAGGCCTCGCAGAAATGGATGACCTGGCTGCCCTTCTCCCCCTTGATCCCCTTGGCTTGGTTCCGGCGGACCTTCCAGTCGAAGGCGGTCTTGAGCGCGTTCTCCACGCCGAGCGCTCCGCCTTCGATGAAGAAGGCGTACTTCATGTAAGGGGGCATGGCGTGGCGTCCGAAGGCGTCCACGAACTGGGCGTACTCCACGCTGAAGACGTCGGCCAAGGAGGGCTTCAGCTGGGCCACCCGGTGCAGGGTGCGCAAGAAATCCGGATGCTTCATCTTCGGGTGGTTGTAGCCGATGGGGTTGGAGCCGAAGAAGGTCAGGAAGTCCAGGTGCTCGGTCCCGGTCCGGGCGTCGTAGACCCAGGAGCCGTGGCTCCGCTCGTGGTCGAACACAATATCGAGACCGTCGGCCAGGAGGTACCGGCCCAGGGTCCGGTGAACCTCCTCGGGTGCGATGAGGGTGAGACTCGAGGTCGTCATGGCGTTTGGAGCTCCGTCAGAGGGATGGTCCAGGGTCGGGGAATGGGGGGGGACACACCACCGTTCGCCTATGTCATCCCTCGGTCGTATTGCGACAAGAGCTCTCTATTCAGCAAGTTAGCCAAGGCCACCCATCGATGACCCTCCCTGTTTGAGGGCCCTCGCGGCGGCACATGGTAACACATTGGAGTCGGCGTCCTCGATGTGGCCGGCACGCTTTCCGTCCGCCTGGAGATCGGCGGGTGTCACCCCTCCTCCCGGTCTTGAGTCCAGCTCTCTCGGCTGCTAGCCACTCCCACGCGTGCGAGACGACAAGGCGGCAGAGGCGTGACCCCGAAGGTCGTGCCGAACTCCCCCGCCGTTTAAGTGAGGGGCGCGCAAGGCTTGTCCCTCGAGGCTCGAGTCGGGCTGCTTCGTTGCTTGGGGATCCCCGGGGCGCGGTATAATCGCGCTCCCCCCATGGTCGCGCCCATAGATCCCGCCTTTCTCAAGAAGTCCGACCTCTTCGAGAACCAGCCCGAGGAGATCCTGCGCGCGGTGCTGTCCCAGGGGCGGGTGGTGGAGTTCGGGCCCGGCGAGGAGGTCTTCCGCCAGGGCGACGAAGGAGACCGCCTCTTCATCGTCAAGACGGGGGTGCTGGAGATCTTGGCCACTCCCGCCGACGGCGCGGAGCCCTTGCCGGTGGCCTACCTGGGCACGGGGGAGGTGCTGGGGGAGCTGGCTCTGCTCACGGGGTCGCCGCGCAGCGCCACCGCCCGGTCGCCGGAGCACGCCGAGCTGTTCACGCTCGAGAAGCCCGTGTTCCTGGACCTCATGGAGACCCTCCCCGCCTTCTCCCGCAACCTGTGCCTGGTGCTGGCCAAGCGGCTGGAGGCCACGACCCTGAAGGTGCCCCGCGCCTCCGGAAAGCAGCTCCAGGGCACCCTGAAGTTCTTCGACCTGGCCACCGTCATCCAGACCCTCATCGGCTCGCACCAGACCGGCAACCTGGTCGTGACCCAGGAGGCGGGCAAGCACAAGATCGCCGAGCTCTTCTTCTACAAGGGGAACATTGCCCGCGCCAAGTTCAAGCACCTGACCGGCGACGACGCGGTCTTCCAGCTCTTCCAGAGCGCCTTCGAAGGGGAGTTCTCGTTCAGCGGGCGCACCGTGGCCGAGGAGGAGGTCCAGACCGACATCACCCTGCCCGCCATCTCGCTCCTCATGGAGTCCGTCCGCCTCCAAGACGAGCTGCCCATGCTCAAGGAGCGCCTCCCCGACCCCGACCGGGTATTCCGCCAGAAGGCGGTTCAGCTGCAGTGGGAGGAGGCGGAGACGGTGGAGCTCGCGGCCGCGGTCTGGGCGCGGCTGAAGAGGGGCGCCTCGGTCGCGGACCTGCAGCGCGACATCCCGCGCTCCTCGTATTTCATCTACCGGACGGTCAGCACCCTGCTCGAGGGCGGCCAGATCGAGTAGTCAGAACCGGGTCGATTCCCGGATCTGCTGCTTCAGGCGCTGGCTCTCCTCCTCCGCGGATTCGATCTCCGCGGAGAGGCGGGAGATCTGCTGGCGCTTGGCCAGGAAGAAGTAGTTGATGGCCTCGAGAATGACGCCGCTCACGATGGCGATGGCGATGCCCTTGATCAGCAGGCCCGTGCTCCAGGGCTGCTCGTTGCGCGCGACTTGCCAGAGGGCGTAGACGACACCCACCCCCAGGCCGTTGACGCCGACCCCGAAGCTCCCGCGGGCCACGCGGAGGTCGGCCTCCAGCCGGTCCACCATCTGCTCGTTGGCGCGCAGCGCGTCGTGCAGGGGGGTCACGTCCGCTATGACCAGCCGCAGGACCTCGCCCCGGCTGACCTTGTGCTGTGTGCCGCAGGCCCCGCACTTGATGTGATCGCCGTGGGCGTAGCTGTCGGGGACGAGCACGTCCGAGCGGCAATGGACGCAACGGGCCTTCGGTACGGCGCTTCCCATCCCCATCTCCCGCCCCAAGGGGGCGCTTGCGATCCGAGGGCTCAAGGGAGAGTAACAGAGCCCCCCCGCACACTCAAGGCTGGTCCCGATCCGCCGGTGCTATGGTAGTGGCCAGGGGCGCCGAGCCCTGGGTCCAGCCGCCTCGGCGCGGCGGCCACTCGGCCGCCCCGGCAGGGATTGCGTTTTGATCCCAGGCTCCCCGAACGCGGGCTAGCACCATGCACGTCCTGGGCATCGACGCGGGCGGAACCAAGACCGTCGCCTACCTGGCGGACGAGGACGGCGCCGTCCTCGCGGAAGCGCGTGGGGCCGGGGCCAACCTCCAGGTGGCCGGGGAGCAGGGGGCGGAGACGGTGCTCCGGGCGGTGATGGAGCAGGCCCTGGCCGCAGCGGCCGTCCGCCCCGACGCGATCTGCCTGGGCATGGCGGGGGCGGACCGGGAGACCGACGGTCGGGTGGTGCGCGGGATCCTGCGCCGTATCGGAGGCGAAACCCGCACGCTGGTGGTGAACGACGCCTTGCTGGCCTTGGTGGCGGGCGTCCATGACGCGCCCGGTATCGTCATCATCTGCGGCACGGGATCCATCGCCTACGGCCGGAGCGGGCGGGGGGTAGCGGCCCGTTCCGGGGGGTGGGGCCACCTCCTGGGGGACGAGGGGAGCGGCTATTGGATCGGTCTCCGGGCCCTGCGCGCGGTGGTGCGGGCGGCGGATGGCCGCGGCCCTGCCACCGGCCTTACTCGACGGCTGCAGGCGCATTTCGGGGCCCAGAGGCCCTCCGACGTCAGCCCTGCGTTTTACGAGCGCAAGCTGGCCCCCCCCGCGGTCGGGGCCCTAAGCCACCACGTCGAAGCGGAGCGCGCTGCCGGCGACGCGGTCGCGGCCCAGATTCTAGAAGAGGCCGTCGGCGAGCTCCTGGCCGCCGCGTCCTCGGTGACGACTCGGCTCGGCATGAGTGAAGAGCCGTTCGCCTTCATCCTGGCCGGCGGGGTGTTCGCGGGCGTTCCCTGGCTGGGGGATCAGCTGAGCCGGCGCCTGCCCAGGGTGGCCCCCCGCTCGACCGTGAGCCGCCTTTCCGTGGAACCGGCTCTGGGGGCGGTGCGCCTCGCCCTGGCCGAGGCGCGCGGGGGCGCCCAGGTGCCGCCCTATCTGGAGTAGGACCGCACCCGCTTCTCGAGGCGGACGACCGCGCCGCCCTGCCTCGGGAAGGAGAAGGAGACCCGGTCCGTGAAGCGGCGCATGTAGAAGATGCCCCGCCCGCAGCCCTTGACCAGGTTCTCCGGGGCCAGGGGGTCGGGCAGCCGAGAGGGGTCGAAGCCGGGGCCACGGTCGCGCACCGTCATCACCAGCACGCCTTTCCGGGCCAATCGGAGGGCCACCCAGGCGGCGCCCCGACCGTGACGCAAGGCGTTGACAATGGCCTCGCGGAGGGCCACGCCAAGGAAGTGCGCGCCGTCGGAATCCAGCCCGCCCAAGCGGGCCAGGCGAACGGCCAGCGCCTCGATGCGCTGGAGGGTCGACTCGCAGTGGGGCCCGTCGCTGACCTCGAGCCGGCCCTCGCCCTCCCGGCTGATCGGGTCCGCCAATGCGTTTCCCGGCCCTGAACGATGCCCCATCCACCTCCCCTGCGAGGATTGACGGCCCCCAAGGGCTGGGTGTTCCCCGAAACCTGGCTCGGGCGTGTCCGGGATCACCGGCTCCGGAGCAGGTCTTCGAAGGCCGCGTCGGGCAGCGCGGCCAAAGTCGGCACCACCAGGTCCGCGGCCAGGGCCGAGAAATGCGGGGAAAGGACCCCCACCGCCCTCATTCCCGCCCGACGCGCGCCCTCCAGGCCGGCCGGAGCATCCTCGACCACCACGCACCGGCGGGGCGGAACGTCGACCCGCGCGGCCGCGGTCAGGAAGATCGAGGGGTCTGGCTTGCCCCGCTGGATGTCGGCCGCCGTCACCACCGCGTCGAGGAAGCCGCCAATGTCGACCGCGCGCAGGACCGCCTCGACATTGGCGGGCGGGGCGGACGTGGCTAGGGCCTGGCGCCAGCCCCGCTCCTTGAGTCGGGCCAGCCAGGCCCCCGCTCCGGGCAGCAGCTCGAGGCCGTCCCTGAGGAGCCGCTCCCGGTAGCGCTGCTCCTTCCCGTCGCCGATGCGCTGGATCTCGCTTGGGGAGAGATCCGGCCCGAACCAGCGCCTGAGGATCGTGTCGTTCAGCTGGCCGAACGAGGCGGCAAAGGCCTCCGGCGTCAGCGTCCGGCCTTCGGCCGCCATCGTGTCCTGCCAGGCGTGCCAATGGTGGTCCCCGGAGTCGATGAGCGTTCCGTCCAGATCCCAGAGAACGGCGGCGGGGTCGGCCCGAGGGGACTCCATCCCCCCATTATCCGGGAGCCTCGCCTCTGGCCCTAAACCGGGGCAGGTTCCCGACAAAACTTGATCTTTTTGTAAAGATTAACTATCCTCTGAGGGTAGGCGGAAACATGAGCACAGAAGCCAAGACCGTCGAGGAGATCACCAGCCGGGAGTACCGCGCCGGCTTCATCACCGACATCGAGTCGGAATCCGCGCCCCCCGGCCTCAACGAGGACATCATCCGGCTGATCTCCGCCAAGAAGCAGGAGCCGGAGTTCCTGCTCGCATGGCGGCTGAAGGCGTACCGGCACTGGCTCACCATGACCGAGCCCACCTGGGCCCACGTGAAGTACGCCCCCATCGACTACCAGAGCATCGTCTACTACTCCGCCCCCAAGCAGAAGAAGAGCGGACCCAGGAGCTTGGAGGAGGTGGACCCCAAGCTGCTCGAGACCTACGAGAAGCTCGGCATCCCCCTCCGCGAGCGCGAGAAGCTGGCGGGGGTGGCGGTGGACGCGGTCTTCGACAGCGTCTCCGTGGCCACCACCTTCCGCGACAAGCTGGCCGCGGTGGGCGTAATCTTCTGCTCGTTCTCGGAGGCCGTCCAGAAGCACCCCGAACTGGTCGAGAAGTACCTGGGCTCGGTGGTTCCCTACACCGACAACTTCTTCGCCACCCTGAACTCGGCGGTCTTCTCCGACGGCTCGTTCTGCTACATCCCCAAGGGCGTCCGCTGCCCAATGGAGCTCTCCACCTACTTCCGCATCAACGCCGCCAACACCGGCCAGTTCGAGCGCACGCTGATCGTGGCCGAGGAGCGCTCCTACGTGAGCTACCTGGAGGGCTGCACGGCGCCCATCCGGGACGAGAACCAGCTCCACGCAGCGGTGGTGGAGCTCGTGGCCCACGACAACGCCCAGATCAAGTACTCCACCGTGCAGAACTGGTACCCGGGGGACAAGGACGGCAAGGGCGGGATCTACAACTTCGTGACCAAGCGCGGGAAGTGCCTGGGGGTCAATTCCAAGATCTCCTGGACGCAGGTGGAGACCGGCTCGGCCATCACGTGGAAGTACCCGAGCTGCATCCTGCAGGGCGACAACTCGGTCGGGGAGTTCTACTCCGTGGCCGTGACCAACAACTACCAGCAAGCCGACACCGGCACCAAGATGATCCACATCGGGAAGAACACGCGGAGCACGATCGTTTCCAAGGGCATCTCCGCCGGCCATGGCCAGAACAGCTACCGCGGCCTGGTCAAGATCGGCAAGGGGGCGGACCAGGCCCGCAACTACTCGCAGTGCGACTCCCTCCTCCTGGGGAGCAAGTGCGGGGCCCACACCTTCCCCTACATCGAGGTGCTGAACTCCACCGCCCAGATGGAGCACGAGGCCTCGACGTCCAAGATCGGAGAGGACCAGCTCTTCTACTTCCAGCAGCGCGGCATCTCCGCCGAGGATGCGGTCAGCATGATCGTGAACGGCTTCTGCAAGGAGGTCTTCAAGGAGCTCCCCATGGAGTTCGCGGTGGAGGCCCAGAAGCTGCTCGGGGTCAGCCTGGAGGGCAGCGTCGGCTGAGCCCGGACCTCTCCCGAGGTCCGTCCCTCGGCAACCCGGAGTGGCCTTGCCCCGGGGAAACCCTCAGCCGCCCCTGGAAACATCCAGGAGACCGCTGCTCCACCGCCGGCCGTGGCACAAGACGGCTCCCTCGGCGTATACTCAACCCCCTGAATCCGTTCCGGGCGGCGGAGTGCAAGGCGCGGCCGGTTTGGCGTCCCGGCCGAGGGCCTGAGACGGCTTCCGAGGCGAGGGCGTCCCCATGGCCCGTGGCTACAAGGTGCGGCTCGGCGACGGCAGCGAGATCGGCCCCCTGGAACTGTCGGCGGTCCGGGAGTGGTACCAACAGGGGCTCATCAACAAGAAGAGCGCGGTCCTCACTCCGGGGTCCAAGCGCTGGACGACCCTGGCCGATGTCGCCGAGCTGAAGGACCTGGGAACCAACAAGGGCTCGAGCTCCGCCGCCCTCCGCGCGGCGGTCGAGGAGGCCACCCAGTCGTCCAGCCCGACCTCCTCCCGGGCGCGGACCCGCGACGAGGAGTGGAGCGGGGGCTCGGGCCTCTCCGGGATCGGGGACCATTGGCGAATGCTGGTGGCGGCCCTCCTGCTCTTCGGGGCGGCGGTGGAGGTCGGCCTGGTCGCCTGGAGGCCGCAAAGGGTTCTCCCCGAGTTCGAGGGGCTTCCCTGGACGGAGACGACCCTCGTGCTCCTCGTCCTGGGCCTCTGTCTGGTGCGGGGCTGGGAGTGGGGCCGCAAGCTCGTGCGCTTCGCCGTCCTCCTCTTTGCCATCGCCATGTTCCCCCTCATGGGCATCCTCTTCGCCCAGGGAGTGAGGGGCCCCGCGCTCCTGGCCGCGGTCTCGGCCTGGGTCGTTTTTTCTGGCCTCTTCGCCCTTCTGGGAGCCGACCTGGCCTGGCCCAAGGCGGTCCTGGCCATCCTCGTCGTGCTCGCGGGCGGAACCGGCCTCGTCTATTTCGGCTATTCGCCGGAGACGGAGGCGCGGCGCCTGTTGATCGAGTGGATTGCGCCCGACCGGGCATTCACCGACGACACCCTCGGCGTCTCCTTCCAGGCGCCGCCGGGCTGGCGCATCCTGAGGAAGGACAACCCGCTCGTCGCTGCTCCCCCCGACGCGAAGCTCACCCTGGCCCAGCCCCGGCTGGGCGGCTTCGGCTTCTTCCTCGCCGAGTCCTCTCCGAGCGGGGTGGCCTCCCTCGACCAGTACCTGAACCGCATCCAGGCCGCCCGTCGCCGGACCGTGCCCTCGCTTCGCGAAGCCGGCCGCTCCGAGGTGGCGGTGGGCCGGCTCCCCGGGCGCAAGGCGGTGGGAACCTGGGACAAGGAGGGCGTGCGCTACGCGGATGAGGCCGCGGTCTGGAAGGACGGCTGGGTCTACTTCGCGCTCGTGGAATGGCTCCCCGAGGGGAGCCCGTCCGCCCCGGAGCACGAGCTCAGCGTCCTGCTCGCGGGCTTCAAGACCGACGGCGTGCTCGCGGAGAAGCTGCAGCAGGCCGTCCAGAACGTGACCCTGGCCGTGCCCCACCTCTCTCCGACCGCGGCCGAGATGCTCATGGGCCAGAGCCAGGCCCGGGTGCTGGAGCCGGACCAGGCCTTCCGCCGAGCCCTGGATGCCGCCGCCCGCGCGCTGCCCACCTGGACCAAGGACGACACCGACGACTTCGCCCAGATCACCGCCGCCACCTACGCCGCCCTCTCGCCCCAGGAGCGCAACCGGCTGGCCGCCTACGTGGAGCGCGTCCGCGCCCGGCAGCTCACGAGCTCCGAGGACGACCGCGAGATGAGCCGGCTCATGAAGGCGGCGGTGCTGCGTCTGCCCCCCGCCAAGCGCGAGCGGCTGCAGGCTCTCTACGAGCAGGCCATCCGCTCGGCTCCGGGCGGATAAAGGGAGCGGGACCGCTCCCCGCGACTCGTTTCCCCCACCTCCCCTACGGGTCTTGGGGCGGAAAATCAAACGCACCAAATCCAGGGTTAAGTTCATCTAGATAGCCATCTTACGAACATTGACTTTTTGGTATGGATTGAGTATGCTGATCCCATCATGCTCGAGATCAAGGACCTGCACGCAAGCGTGGGGGAGCGCGAGATCCTCCGCGGCCTGGACCTGAGCGTCAAGGCGGGAGAGGTCCACGCCATCATGGGGCCGAACGGCTCCGGCAAGAGCACGCTCGCCTACGTCCTGGCCGGCCGGCCGGGCTACACCGTCACCTCCGGGAGCGTGCTCTACCGGGGGCGCGACCTGCTCGCGCTCTCCCCCGAGGAGCGGGCCCGCGAGGGCGTGTTCCTCGCCTTCCAGTATCCGGTCGAGATCCCCGGCGTCAGCAACGTCTACTTCCTGAAGGCGGCCGTGAACGCGGTCCGCAAGCACCGTGGCCTGCCCGAGCTGGACGCCATGGACTTCCTGGGCATGGTGAAGGAGAGGACCAAGATCGTGGAGATCGACGAGGCGCTCGTCAAGCGGCCCGTCAACGAGGGCTTCTCGGGGGGCGAGAAGAAGCGGAACGAGATCTTCCAGATGGCGATCCTGGACCCCATCCTGGCCGTCCTCGACGAGACCGACTCCGGTCTCGACATCGACGCCCTTAGGATCGTGGCCGCCGGGGTCAACCGCCTGCGCAGCCCGGAGCGGGCCATGATCGTGGTCACCCACTACCAGCGCCTGCTGGAGTACGTCGTCCCCGACTTCGTCCACGTGCTCTTGGACGGGCGCATCGCGAAGTCGGGAGGCAAGGAGATGGCCCTGGAGCTCGAGGAGAGGGGCTACGCGTGGCTCGAGAAGGAGCCCCCGCCCCGCGCAGCGGCCCTCATCCCGCCCGCGGTGGCGGGGTCCGGGCGCTCGGTGTGAAGCCGATGCCGGTGGCCGAGGAAAAGGACGTCTACGCGGCGAGCTTCGAGCGGTTCGCGGAGGGAGCGGCCGCTTCCGACGCTCCCTGGCTTTCGTCCCTGCGCCTGGCCGCCATGGCCCGCTTCGCCAAGACGGGGTTTCCCACCACGCGCGACGAGCAGTGGAAGTACACGAGTGTTGCCCCCATCGCGCGGACCGCGTTCGCCCACGCGCGGGGATCCGACGGGCTGCCCATCCCGGAGGGCACCCTGGCCGCCCTCCGCCTCAGCGGCCCCGGGCCCCAGGCCGTGTTCGTGAATGGCCGGCATGCGCCGTCGCTCTCCCAGCCCGGACGCCCCGCCCCCGGGGTGGAGGTCCGGAGCCTGGGCGAGGTGCTCCGAAAGCAGCCCGAGCGCGTGGAGCCCTACCTCGGCCGGCTCACAGGGGAGGGGGCGAACGCCTTCGCCGCCCTCAACACCGCCTTTCTGGAGGACGGGGCGGCCGTCTTCCTGTCTCCGGGGGCGGTGGCGGAGGAGCCGATCCACCTCGTCTTTCTGTCCACGAGCCCGGGGTCGGCCCGGGTGTCGTATCCCCGCACGCTGATCGTGGCGGGGCCGGGCAGCCGGGCCCGCATCGTGGAGAGCTACGGGGGGCCCTCGGGCGAGGTGTACTTCACGAACGCGGTGACCGAGATCGTGGCCGGGGAGAACGCGGGCGTCGAGCACTACAAGCTGCAGGAGGAGGGCGAGGCCGCCTTCCACGTGGCCACCCTGGCCGTGCGCCAGGAGCGGGCGAGCCGCTTCTCCAACACCCAGATCGCCCTGGGGGCCGCCCTCTTCCGACAGGACATCGGCACCGTCTTCGGGGGCGAGGGGGGCGAGTGCGTGCTGAACGGCCTCTTCGTGGGCGACCGCGCGCAGCACACCGACACCCACACCCGCATCGACCATGCCGCTCCCCACTGCGTGAGCCGGGAGCTGTACCGGGGCATCCTGGACGGCCGCGCCCGCGGCGTCTTCCACGGCCTCATCCTGGTCCGCAGGGGCGCCCAGAAGACGGACGCCTACCAGACCAACCG
>DATMQU010000045.1:0-7092 GCA_035566715.1 Vicinamibacteria bacterium | reverse complement strand
GCCTTCAAGATCGGGGGCTACGGGCGGGTCGTCTGGGCGGTGGGCCTCCTGACCGCGGGGATGACGGCCTTCTACATGTTCCGCCTCTTCTACCTGACCTTCCACGGAGCCTTCCGCGGCACCCCCGAGCAATTGAGCCATGCGCACGAGTCGCCCTCTTCGATGGCGATTCCGCTCATGGTCCTGGCGGGAGGCTCGGTCCTCGCCGGCTACCTGGGTCTACCCGCGGTGACGGGTCTGCCCAACCTGCTTGAGGGCTTCCTGGAGCCCGTCTTGGCACCCGCCCACCATGCCCTCGAGGAGGTGTTGAGGGCGCAGGAACTCGGCCCGGCCGCGGAATGGGTGCTGATGGGAGCGAGCATCGCGGTCGCCCTCATCGGAATCTTCGTCGGGCGCAACCTTTACAAGGTGAGTCCCCGGACCGCGGACGGCCTGGCCGCCACCTTTGCGGGCGCCCACCGCCTGCTCACGAACAAGTACTACGTGGACGAGCTCTACGGGGCCGTGTTCGTGCGGGGCGTGGTCCTGGGCGGGGGCCACGCGCTCCACGGCTTCGACCGCTATGTGGTGGACGGGGGGGACGGCGAGGTGCGCCCGGGCCTGGGCGTGAACGGCATCGCCTGGGCCACCCGCGACCTCTTGGCCGGCTTCTCCGACCTCTGGGACAGACATGTCGTGGACCGCCTCGTGAACCTGACCGCCGCCGTCCTCGACCACACCAGCTACCTCTTCCGGGCCGTCCAAGACGGCCTCGTCCAGCACTACGCGTTGAGCATGCTCATCGGCGTCTTCCTCTTGATCGCGGCCGGCCGCTTCGTTCTCGGCCTCTACTAGGAGCCGTAGAGATGGACCTCTGGCGAGCGCATCTTCTCTCCATCATCACCTACACCCCCTTCCTGGGCGTCGTGCTCCTCCTCTTCCCCTACTTCCGGGGGAAGGACGAGGCGGTGCGGTGGGTGGCCAACGGGGTGGGCCTTCTGGGATTCCTGGTCAGCCTGCCCCTCTGGTTCTGGTTCGACCGCGGCGCCCCCGGGTTCCAGTTCGTCGAGAAGTGGGACTGGATCCCCTCCATCGGCGTCCACTATTTCTTTGGCGTGGACGGGGTGAGCGCGCTCCTCATCCTGCTCACGACCCTGCTCGGGTTCATCTCCATCCTCTCCTCCTGGACCGCGATCACGGACCGCGTGCGCCAGTACTACATCTTCCTCCTCCTGCTCCAGACCGGGATGCTGGGCGTCTTCTGCGCGCTCGACATGTTCCTCTTCTACGTCTTCTGGGAGGTCATGCTCGTCCCCATGTACTTCCTGATCGGAATCTGGGGGAGCACCCGCCGGCTCTACGCGGCCATCAAGTTCTTCCTCTACACGCTGGTGGGCTCGGTGGTGATGCTGCTGGGCCTCCTGGCCCTCTACTTCCACTCCAAGAAGCTGCCCGCCTTCGCCGCTACCGGCACCTTCGACTACACGCAGTGGCTCAGCATGGGCATCCCCCCCGACCTGCAGTACTGGGTCTTCCTGGCCTTCTTCCTGGGCTTCGCCATCAAGGTCCCCATGTTCCCGTTCCACACCTGGCTGCCGGACGCCCACGTGGAGGCCCCCACCGCGGGCTCCGTGATCCTGGCCGGGGTGCTCCTGAAGATGGGCACTTACGGCTTCGTGCGCTTCTCGCTCCCCTTGCTGCCCTCGGCCACCCTGCAGGCCGTGCCCTGGATGGTCACGCTCTCCATCATCGGCATCGTTTACGCGGCCCTGGTGACCCTCGTACAGAAGGACATGAAGAGGCTCATCGCGTACTCCTCGGTCAGCCACCTGGGGTTCGTGATGCTGGGCATGTTCGCCCTGAACCCCCTCGGTCTCGAGGGGAGCGTCCTCCAGATGGTGAACCACGGCCTCTCCACGGGCGGGCTGTTCCTGATCGTGGGGCTCATCTACGAGCGGCGGCACACCAAGGAGATCGCCCAGTTCGGGGGGCTCGCCCACGTGATGCCCGTTTACGCCACGTTCACCCTCATCATCTTCCTGGCCTCCCTGGGCCTGCCCCTCCTGAACGGCTTCATCGGGGAGTTCATGATCCTGCAGGGGGCCTACGCCGCGAACCCGGTCTGGGCCTACTGGGCGGTCTCGGGGGTGGTCCTGGGCGCCGCCTACCTGCTCTGGCTCTACCAGAGGGTGTTCTGGGGCAAGGTCACGAGCGAGGAGAACGCCCACCTCAAGGACCTGAATCCCCGCGAGCTGGCGACCCTCGTGCCCCTGGTGGTCCTCTGCTTCTGGATCGGCGTGTACCCGAAGCCATTCCTGGAGTTCCTGCACGTGCCCATGGCCAACGTGGCCGGCATTGTCCAGCCCGGCAAGTTCGGCCCGGGGGTGGCGCAGGCGGCCAGCCCGCTCCCGCTGCCCGTCACGCCCGTCGTCGAACCAAGCGTCGTTCCGGAGACGGCGGTCCCCGGCCGCTGACCGTTCAGGGCGGAATCGAGTGCAGCTCGGGACACTCTTGTCACGGGTCGCCTCCTTACCGTAAGCCCCACTCGGTCTAAGTCCCTCTTTCTCTAGGAGCGAACCGGGACCCCAAGGCCCGTTCCCCAGTTTGGTACGGCGGTCCCGCCGCCGCCCGCGCGGGACTCCGGCCTCTTTGAGGGCCTCTTGCGCGACCTCCGGGAGGTGCCAGCTCTCGGCCGGCCGACGCTTGATTCCCGCCGGCGGTGCGGTTCCCACAAATGGCACTGCGCTCCACACCATGGCCTCTCCCCGGCGTGTTTAGGCCTCGCCGACGGGGCTGCATGCATCTCCAATTAACGGAGTTCCTACGAGACAACCGGCTAGTGCCGGCGGATTGGTCTGGCACCAGGCTTGCACTGTCCCTCGCGGCCTCTTGATCTGGCCGGCTGCTCACGGAAAGAAGCCCTACTAAGCGCCCGACTCCTAACAGACTCAGCCACGAGGAGGAAGCTTCCATGCGTTTTGAACTTTCTCGATCCGCAACGGGGTTTGTTCTGTTCGTTCTGGCCGCGGCCCTTTGTTTGGTTGTGGCCCCGGCCATCTTCACACCAACGCTCGCAGACGGGGGTGGGACGGCGCCCATCACCTTCGGGCAGCCGACGATCAGCGGGATCCAGGGCGTAGGCTTCGAGCAGGACATCCGGCTCGACCCGACGAACGCGAACCGCGTCTACACGAGCGTCCCCGGCTCCCTCTCCTCGGACACAAGCTGGATTTGGCACTCCGAGGATGGAGGCAAGACCTTCAAGTGGGTGACGGCGGGGACGGCCAAAGAGGGAAAACCAGACCCGATTTGCGCCGGCGGGGGAGACACGGAGCTCGCCGTCGACAGCGCTGGGAACTTGTACTTCAACGACCTGACCCTCCTCAACTTCAGCACCACCCGCTCCGGGGACCATGGTGCGACCTTTCCCGTTTGCAGCCCCACCGGTGTGCCCGATGCGGCCGTCGACCGCCAGTGGTACGCCGTCGACGGGAATCCAACAACCGGGGACGGTCTCGGCACCGGCTCGGGCCACAACATCTACCTCTCGAACGACGAGATCGGGCCGGGGGCCGTCACGTGCCCAGTCTCCGGCCAAGTCAACAACGTGCTCGCGATGTACCGCTCGCCGATTCCCGGCGGCGGGGCCGCCGCCGGGATCCAGTTCGGACCCGGCTTCAAGGTCACGCGCGTTTCGAGCTGCGACGAGGGAATCATGGGCAACGACGAGGTCAGCCCCGTGCCGAGCACGACCGGGCAGCCCTTGGCGGGAGGTGGATTTGCTACCCTTTCCACGCCCGTCAAGCATGTCTACGTCATCCACGATGACGCGACCTTCTCGAAGATCTCGATGGGCCGCTGCTTCCCGGTCGCCTTCGGGGCCCCCGTCCCGAACGTCAGCGATCCGAGCGGCCTAAACTGCGTCGACCTGCCGGTCGCCGACCTCGGCGCGCCGGGCACCGTCAAGACGGGCGGCAACTTTCCTACCATGACCATCGACAGGACGGGGAACCTCTACGCGGTCTGGGAGCAGGCCCCGGTGACGGCGGGCAAGATCGGCAACACGTCTCTCCAATACGCCTTCTCGACCGACGAAGGCAACCACTGGTCGACGCCGACCACCATCCCTACGCCGGGATCGTTGAATAGCGTCTTTGCCTGGCCCGCCGCCGGTGACGACGGCCGTGTCGACGTGGCCTTCTACGGGACGAGCGCCGCGGTCGATACCACGACCGGTGGCCCCAACGCCTGCACAAACGGCGGGCCCGACTCCGTGAACGGGGCTTGGAGCCTGTACATGGTGCAGACGCTCAACGGCCACGCGACCCCGCCAGCGTTTTCGGCGCCGATCCTCGCTAGCGAGCACTTTGTCCATAAGGGCGACATCCAGACCGTAATCGGCGGCCAATGCGGCAACCGCACGCTGGGCGACTTCCTGCAGATGCGGGTGGGCAGCAAGGGCGAAGCCCAGATCTCCTACGCCGACTCAAACAACGTAGACGAGCCGTTCGCCCCGCATGGGATGTACGTGAAGCAGAACGGGGGCACCGGCCTGTTCGCCAGCAGCTCGCCCGTGAGCGGCGACCCGATCTTGCTCAATGCGGCCAGCGACCCCGCCGGCGACGCGAAGCGCGAGACGGACGGGCTCACAAGTGCCAACATCCCGAACCTCGACATCCTTCAGTCGAACTTCTCGCAGCCGGCGCCCGCGAACTGTCATCCCGCGGGGACGCCGTGCTACCGGGTGGGCATGACGATCAACAACCTCAGCCTCGCGCCGCCGGCCCCGGATTCGGTCGCGGTCTGGCTGACGCAGTGGCTCGTGCCCGCCGACCCCGCCTGTACCTCTCCGGCCGACTCGTGCAAGAACGGAGGCAAGAACCCGTTCGTGTACTTAGAGTCGAACGGGACGTCGACAAGCTGCTGGTCGGGTCAGAACGCGGCGCTCCTGCTCGGTGGGGGCGTGACCCTGACCTATCCGGGCACGAAGCAGATCACCGCGCCCGGCGCCTGCTCGTTCGTGCCCGGAGCCTTCGGGCGAATCACAATCGACGTACCGATCTCCGACGTGAGCCTCGACCCCGGGGTCGCGCCCCTCTCCGCGAACAGGCTCTACAGCGTTACCGCGAGCACGATGACGCTGGCGGCGCCGCCGGAAAGTGTTCCGCCCAACCCTGGCAACTTCAAGGTCTTCACCGGCCCCATGGGTGGCGTTCTGTTCGACCTTATTGATGTCGTTCGCGCCTACGACTTTGTCCCGGGCGCGGGTGGGGGCGGCGGAGGCTGTCAGGGAGCAGATGGAGACGGCGATGTGCCCGGCAACAAGGGAGGGAGCGCCCACTTCCACTTCCATGAGGACAACTGCAATCGGCAGCCGGACAGCGAGGACTTCAGTGATCCGGGTTCGGGTACCGATTTCCATTCCACGCAGGTGACCTCCGTTGCTTATGACGGAGTGGCGCACACCGTGACCATCGCGGGATTGGGCACCAACAACGGCTTGCCGGTGGCGTTTACGATCGTTGGTGCGGATAGTTCCTTGGTGCCGCCAGGGTTGTTCAGCATCGCGCTGAGCGACGGCTACAGCAACAGCGGGAAGCTCCTCGACGGGAGTATCACGCTCTACTAGCCCTCCCTCCAGGCCGTGGCGGGGAGGCCGACCTCAAAGCCGGCCTCCCCGCCGACGTACCCGCCCGATCGCCGGGGCGCGGGGGACGCCAGCCGGGTGGCCCTTCATCTCCCTGGGGCCGACCTGTCGAACAAGCTGGCTCTCCGGTATCCTGCTGAGGCCCTAGAGTTAACGCCGTCTTGCGCGTCCCGGCGGGCTGTGATAGCCTCCCCCGCTGTTGCTCGCTCGACGGCCCTTCTGTGCAGGGGGCAGTTTGACGCCGGACAAGAAGGGCGGGGATCGGGGAGACTGGACGCGCGCCCTCCGGGACGTGGCGCCCTATCTCGGGATGGGGACGGCCTTGGCCGTCACCGTGCTTCTGGGGCTGGCCGGCGGCTACTGGCTGGATGGCCAGTTTGGGACCCGGCCGCTGTTCTTTCTCCTGGGCGGAGCGTTTGGCTTGTTCGCGGCGCTTTACCACTTCTACAAGACGGTGACGGACCTCAACCGGTGAGTCTCGGCAGATACACGCTCGTCGTCCTCGCCCTCCTCGGGGCCGGCCTGGGGGCGACCTGGGTGCCCCTGCTCAAGGGTCTCGAGCCCCGCGCGCGGGGGGCCGCCTTTCTGGGCGGGGCCCTGGCCGCGCTCAACGCCATCACCGCCTATTCCCTCGTTCTCTGGTCGGCCTCGCGCCCGACGGGGGCGTTCATGAAGGCCATCCTCGGGGGCATGGTCGGGCGCATGGCCTTCCTGCTGGCGGCGGTGATTCTGGCGGTTCTGGGCCTGGGCCTGCCCAGCGTCCCCCTGGCCGTCTCCCTCCTCGCCTACTTCGTGCTCTTCCTGGTCCTGGAGTTGGCCGTCCTCCACAAGCGGGCGACGGCGGCTTCATGATGAACCTGCTCCTCGCCCTCCAGGCCGTCGGTCAAGAGGCGGAGCCCGCCGCCGCCGGCGCGCACGAGGGGCCGTCCGAGATCCTCATGCACCACGTCCTCGACCAGCGGCTGGCCCACGTCGTGATCGGCCCCCTGGACCTGGGCCCCACCAAGCACCTCTTCTTCTTCCTGGTCGTGGGCATCTTGCTCGTGGGTCTCATGAGATGGACCCTGGCCAGCTACCGGGGCGGCATCCCCGGGGGGATCGCCGCCTTCGTGGAGATCCTCGTCATCTACATCCGCGACGAGGTCGCGGAGAAGAACATCGGGCACGGGGAGGGACGAAAGTTCACCCCCCTGCTCCTGAGCTTCTTCTTCTTCATCCTCATCGCCGCCCTCTTCGGGCTCCTGCCCTTCTCCTCTACCGCCACCGGCAACCTGAGCGTGACGCTTGGCTTGGCCCTGGTCTCCTTCCTGGCCATGCAGTACGCGGGCATTTCCAAGTACGGGGCGGTCCACCATTTCGCGGGCATGGTGCCCCCCGGACTTCCCGTCTGGCTCGTCCCCATCATGATCCCGGTGGAGATCCTGGGCGTGTTCTCCAAGCCCTTCGCACTGATGATCCGCTTGTTC
>DATMQU010000044.1:0-2756 GCA_035566715.1 Vicinamibacteria bacterium | reverse complement strand
ACCGACCTTCGAAGGGGCGGGTATCGCGGCCGGGGTGGGCCTGGGGCTCTTCGCGCTCGTGTTCGCGGTGCGCACCCCCGGGGACCCGCTCTGGCCGTTCATCGCCCTCCTCGGGGCCCTGATCGCCCTGTTCGTCGAGCGGAGCGGCGAACGGCGCATCGCCGGCGTGGCGTTCCTGGGGCCCCTGGCTCTCGCCCTCCTCATCCAGGTCTGGTTGCACCACCGATCGGGGGGGGAAACGCTGCTGCGGAATCTGAGCGTGCCCCTGCTGCTCGCGATCACGCTGTCCCTGGTGGCGGCCCGGCGGGCGGAGGTGCCGGTGAACGCCAACGAGGACGAGGCGGGGGTGGTCGGGGCGACGCTTATCGCCTTTGCCGGCCTCTTCGCCTGCCTCGTCTCCCCGGAGCTGGGCCGCGATCCGGGGCCGCTTTTTGTAGCCCTCGCGATCGCCCTCTTCCTGCTCGTCGCCTCGGCCCTGCGCCGCGATTGGACATGGCTCGTACCCGGGGGCCTTCTTCTGGCGGCTTTGTTCGCGACTGCTTGGGAATTCGCGTTCTTTCATCCCCCCCAGGATCTCGTGGTCGTCTTGCCCGGCTACATCGCCTTCTACCTCGCCTTCTTGGGCCTTCCTTTCGTGATGCCGGCCCGGATCGCGACCCTGTGGAAGTTGCGCCCCGCACCCTGGCTCGCTTCAGCGCTCGCGGGGCCCGCGTTCTTCCTCCCCCTCCACGACGCGGTCGTACGAGGCTGGGGTAAGGGAATGATCGGCCTCCTCCCCCTCGCCCTGGCCGCGCTGACGGTGCCGGGGCTGGCGGGAATTTCGCGGCGCTTCGCGGCCCAGGCGGGGGACGGGGCGGGAGAGGGGCGTCGCCTGCGCTACATGGCGCTCTTCGCGGCCGTGGCCCTGGGTTTCGTCGCCGTCGCCATCCCGCTGCAACTCGACCGGCAGTGGATCACCCTGGGCTGGGCCCTGGAGGCCGCCGCCGTCTTCTGGCTTTTCGGCCGGCTGCCCCATCGCGGGCTGAAGATCTTCGGCGCCCTCCTCTACGCCTTCGTGGGCGTGCGGCTACTGCTGAATTGGGACAACGTCCTGCGCTATCAGGCCCACGGCGGGCCGATCTTCAACTGGCTCCTCTACACCTACGGTGTCCCCGCGCTCTGCTGCCTTCTTGGCGCCGCCGCCCTCACGCGGGCGGAGACGACACCGGGTAGCCGGCGCTACCTGGCGCCGGCGGTGTCGCTCCTCGGCCTCGTCCTGATCTTCGTCCTCATCAACCTGGAGGTCGTGGACTTCTACTCCCCCCGTCACTACCTCGAGTTCACAACGGAGCGGCATCTGGCCCGGGACCTCACGATGTCGGTGGCCTGGGCCCTCTACGCCACCGTCCTGCTCGTGATCGGGTTCTGGCGCGAGCGGCAGACGCTGCGCTTCCTCTCCCTGGGATTCCTCGGTCTGACCGTGGCCAAGGTGTTCCTATACGACCTGTCCACTCTGGCCGGGATCTACCGCGTCCTTGCCCTGCTTGCCTTGGGGATTGTCTCCATCGTGGTCTCGCTGCTCTACGGGCGTGCGTTGCGGCAGAAGGAGCGTCCCACGTGATCCGTGCCCGGCTCGGCTGGGTGGTGAGCGCGGTTTGGGGGGCGGCCCTGGCGCTGGCCCCCCTTGCCGCACGCGGACAGACGGCGGATCCGGACGGGGAGCGCTCCGCCTGGCGTTTTCGGCGCGGGGTGGGCCTGACCTCGGCGGGGTCCGGCCCCACCCCCTCCTTTGCCGCGCTCCCCCTGGCCCCCGATGTCGGAGCGCGCTGCCAGCCCCAGCTCGAGGACGTCCGCCTGGTGGCCGCGGACGGTCATGAAGTTCCCTATGTCGTGGATCGCGGCGTCGAGCGCGAGATGCAGACCGCGGTCCGCGGTCGCCTGGTGGACACGCGGACGGAGAGGAAACAGCGCACGGTGTGGGTGGTCGATCTCGGGGAGCCGCGCGACTTCGATGAGATCAACCTCGAGATCCACGAGCAGGACTTCGTGAAGCGGGTTCTCGTGGAGGCTTCGGACGAGGCGCAGTCCTGGCGCACGCTCCGCACGGATGCCGGCGTGTTCGACCGGCCCTGGAGCGTCCGCGTCCACCACACGTCGATCGGGTTCCCGGAGCGGATGCGGGCCCGCTACCTGCGCCTGTCCGCCGACGATCGGCGCTCGAGGCCGGTGGTGGTGACGGGAGTGACGGTCTTGAACCGCCGGCGCCTGCCCGCCGAGGCTTGGGAGCGGCCGGTGGAGTTGCGGCCGGCCGGTTCCGGGGGGGGGATCAGCCGCTACGCTTTGGAACTACCGCCCTCATTCCCGCTGGAGCGGCTCGAGCTCGTCTCCGACGATCCCGCCTTCTCGCGGCGAGTCGTGCTGTACGAGGTGCACGGCCCGGAGGGGCAGGGAGCGAGGACGGTCTTGGGGGAGGCGGTTCTCTACCGGTTGCAGATCGAGGACGAGGCCCTCTCCGGCGAGTCGCGAGTGCTGCCGGTGCGCCGCGGGCATTCGGGGGACCTGGTCCTCCAGGTTCATGACGGAGACAGCCCTCCCCTGCGCAACCTGCGCGCCTTGGCGTCGGCTCCCGCCACGCGGCTGCTCTTCCCGGCCCTTTCCGGGCCCCTGACCCTCTACTATGCGAACGGAGCCACTCGCGCCCCCGCCTACGACCTGGAGACGCTGAAAGGGAGGATCGGCCTGGCCCCCCCGTACGCCCTGGCCGAGCTGGGACCGGA
>DATMQU010000043.1:0-2246 GCA_035566715.1 Vicinamibacteria bacterium | reverse complement strand
CCGTGCTTCTTCAGGAAATCAAGGCCGCCGGCCTTTACCGCTCGCTCTGGCAGTCGTTCGCCGTCCTCCTCCCCGTGCGCTCGGTGGGAGTCATGGGAGACGACCGCACGTACCAGTTCACGGCCGCCATCCGCGCGGTGGAGTCCAAGGATGGCATGACCGCGGACTGGGCCCGCCTGCCCTACGATCTCCTGGCCCGGATCTCGAGTCGGATCGTGAACGAGGTGCGGGGGATCAATCGCGTGGTCTATGACGTGAGCAGCAAACCTCCTTCCACGATCGAATGGGAATGAGGGCCGGCCGGCCGGGGGCGGACGGGACTTGTCGCGCGGCCCGCGCCTGGCCCCGGCGAGCTCTCGCCCCCCCGCGCGGAGATCGGCATGACTGATTTCGTCCATCTCCACCTGCATACCGAGTACAGCCTGCTCGACGGGGCCATTCACGTCGACGAGCTGGTGGACGAGGCGGGCCGTCTGGGGATGAAGGCCATGGCCATCACCGACCACGGCAACCTCTTCGGGGCGGTGGCCTTCCACGACGCCTGCCGGGAGAAGGGCCTCCGGCCCATCCTAGGCTGCGAGATCTACGTGGCCACGGGAAGCCGCTTCGACAAATCCGCGTCCGGAATCACGGAGGCCTACAACCACCTGACCCTCCTCGCCTCCGACGCCCACGGCTACCACAACCTCGTGAAGCTGGTATCCCTCGCCTACACCGAGGGCTTCTATCACCGCCCCCGCGTCGACAAGGACCTCCTGGCCCGTCACCACGAGGGGCTGGTCGCCCTCTCCGGCTGCCTCTCGAGCGAGGTCTCCGTCCACCTGCGCAACGGCCGCGAGGCCGCCGCCCTGGAGGCGATCGGCCAGTTCACGGAGATCTTCGGTCGAGAACGTTTCTACCTGGAGATCATGGACCACGGGATCGAGGAGCAGCGGCGGGTGAACCAGGGCCTGCTGCGCC
Source organism: Vicinamibacteria bacterium (assembly GCA_035566715.1). GTDB lineage: Bacteria > Acidobacteriota > Vicinamibacteria > Fen-336 > Fen-336 > DATMML01. Next base: position 1,286 of record DATMQU010000043.1, on the reverse strand, counting down.
TCCGGGACCGGACCGGCCTTCCTCTCGTGGCCACCAACGACGCCCACTACCTGCACCGGGACGACCACCAGGCCCACGACGTGCTTCTCTGCATCGGCTCCGGGAAGAAGGTCCACGACAAGGACCGCCTGCGCTTCGACAGTCCGGAGTTCTATCTCAAGAGTCCGGAAGAGATGGCGGCGCTATTCCCCGACCACCCGGAGGCCATCCGCAACACGGTGCGCATCGCGGAGATGTGTGACTTCACCCTGGAGGGCGTTTCCAGCCTCCCCGTATTCGACGTGCCCCCGGGGTTCGCCGTGGACAGCTACTTCGAGCATGTGACCCGGGACGGGTTCCAGGAGCGCCGCCGGCACCTGGCCTCGCGGGCCGATGCCGGTCACCTGCGCTATCCGCTCGGCGTTTACGAGGAGCGTCTGGAGAAGGAAATCGGGGTCATCCACCGGGTGGGCTTCGCCGGCTACTTCCTGATCGTTTGGGATTTCATCCGCTACGCGCGCGAGCACGGCATCCCGGTTGGCCCCGGACGGGGCTCCGCCGCGGGGAGCCTCGTCGCCTACAGCCTCCGCATCACCGACATCGACCCCATAGAGCACGACTTGATCTTCGAGCGCTTCCTGAACGAGCAGCGGGTCAGCCCCCCCGACATCGACATCGACTTCTGCGAGGCGCGGCGGGGGGAGGTCATCGAGTACGTGACCCGGAAGTATGGGCGGGAGAACGTGGCCCAGATCATCACCTTCGGGACCATGAAGGCCAAGGCGGTGGTGCGGGATGTGGGCCGCGTGCTCGACATGAGTTACGCGGAAGTCGACAAGATCGCCAAGATGATCCCCTTCGACCTGCGCATGACCTTGGATAAGGCGCTCGCCGAATCTCCACCCTTGCAGGACGCCTACCAGAGAGACCCCAAGGTCAAGGACCTGATCGACATTTCGCGCCGCCTGGAGGGGACCACCCGCCACGCCTCCACCCACGCCGCGGGCGTGGTCATCTCCCCCCAGCCCCTGACGGACGTGGTCCCGCTCTTCAAGGGCAGCACCGCCGACATCACCACCCAGTTCGACATGAAAGGGGTGGAGCGCGTCGGCCTCCTGAAGATGGACTTCCTGGGCCTGCGCACCCTCACCCTCATCGACAACTGCGTGAAGATGATCGCCGCCCAGACCGGCGAGCACCTGGAGCCGGAGAAGCTTCCCCTCGACGATGCCAAGACCTACGAGTTGTTCACCCAGGGCCGGACCAGCGGGCTCTTTCAGTTCGAGTCGGACGGCATGCGCGACATC
>DATMQU010000042.1:0-20644 GCA_035566715.1 Vicinamibacteria bacterium | reverse complement strand
ACTCCGCCTTCCCCGATGACGGTGTCCAGCCCGCGATCGGCCCGGGCCAGGAGGCTGTCGCAGGCCGCCTTGCTGAGCACCTCGCGGCACTCCGCGTCGCTCGCCCCCGGACGCACGAAGAGCAGGTTCTCGCGGATGGTGCCCGAGAAGAGCTGGGGATCCTGGGTGACGAGGCCGATTCGCTCGCGGAGGGTGTCGAGGTCCACCCGCGGGCCGGGGTGGCCGTTGTAGAGGATGCGCCCGCTCTCCGGCGCGTAGAGGCCCACGATCAGCTTGACGAGGGTGGTCTTGCCCGCCCCCGAGGGCCCCACGAAGGCGATGGTCTGGCCGCGCTCCAGCGCGAAGGACACGTCGACGAGCGCGGGGGCGGCCGCGGCATGGTGGGTGAAGCCCACCCCTTCGAAGGCGAGGCGCATCAGGGCGGGGATGGCGACGGGGTCGGAGGGCCGGGGCTCCTCCGGGGTCTCCAGGATGCTCTGGAAGTTGCGCAGGGAGACCTCGGTCTCCCGATAGATGTTGATCACGTTCCCTAGCTCCTGCAGGGGGCCGAAGATGAAGAAGGAGTAGATGAAGAGGGAGAAGAACTGCCCGACCGTGATCTCGCGGGCGAAGATGAGGTAGAGCATCAGGAACATGATGCTCGTGCGCAGGGCGTTGACCGCGGTGCCCTGGATGAAGCTCAGGCCGCGGAGGTAGCGCACCTTCTTCAGCTCCAGGGAGAGGATCTTCTCGGTGGTGGCATTCAGCCGGGCCACTTCCTGGCTGGCCAGGCCGAGGCTCTTTACGAGCTCGATGTTCCGCAGCGACTCCGTGGTGGCGCCGGCGAGGGCGGTCGTCTCCGCCACGATGACCCTCTGCACCTCTTTGATCTTGCGGGAGAGGACCGAGCTCAGGAGGCCCAGCAAGGGCACGGTCAGGAAGTAAACGGGGGCGATGATCCAGTGCACGCTGAAGGCGTAGATCACCACGAACACGATCCCCACCAGGGAGGTGAAGAGGACGTTGATGGCGGCGGCGATGAGCTTCTCCACGTCCGAGCGGACCTTCTGCAGCTTGCCCAGGGTCTCCCCGCTGCGCTGGTCCTCGAACACGGCGTAGGGGAGGGAGAGCGAATGGCGGATGCCGTCCGAGTAGAGCTGGGCCCCCAGGCGCTGGGTGATGACGTTGACGAAATAGTCCTGGAAGTTCTTGGCCACCCGGGAGACGAGGGCCACCCCCACCGCCGCCGCCAGCAGGAGGCTCACCCCCCGGAAGAACTGCCCGGTGGTGTACTCCTGGTAGCGGGTGGCGTAGCCGTCGATGACGTAGCGGAAGATCAGGGGGTCGAGGAGGGAAAAGACCTGGTTGATGGCGGCGAGGAGCAGGGCCACCGCGAGGAGGCTCCAGTACTGGCGCAGGTAGGCGTAGAGCAGCTTCATGGGTTTTGAGGCCTCCGGATCTCGAGCCCCTCCACGCCCAAGGCGAGCGCGGGGGGAGGGCTGAGCACCACGGTCGTGAGCCCGGGGGAGAGAGGGGCCTCGATCTTGAGCTCAGTGCGGCCGTCCAGGGGCAGCACGAGCTCAGGGCCTCCCTCGACTGCGGACCGGACCGTGCGGTGGTCGAAGTCGTCGGCCGTGAGGTAGACGGTCAAGGCTTGTCCCTCCGGCGGGGGCGGGTAGGGGCGGACCTTCAGGCTCAGCTCCACCCCCGTCTCGAGGGGCGAATAGAAGATCAGCTTCGTCCGTCCCCCTTGGATGGTGAAGCGGGGCGGTCCTTGGATTCTCTCCTCGACCGGGCCGCTGGGGTTCACGACGTGGATGAGGAGCGGCCGCGCGGAGGGAAGCAGGCGGGCAAAGCCGCCCCCCAGGCTCTCGAACCCGCCCGTTTGGAAGGGAATGAAGCCGCAGAGGAGGGGCACCACGCCCGGCTCGCCGATCCGGCGCAGGAGCTCTCGGTAGAGCGCAGCCCCCCCCTTGGGGTGGAGGCCGATGGACGGACTTTCCGTCCAGTCGCCCACGATCGGCCGCGGGTAGGCGAGCAGCGCGGTGTAGGGGGCGAGCCAGCGGTGGGCGCTGACCGGCCGGCCCACCACCAGGAGGGTTCCTGGGGGCAGGTCCCGGATCCGGCGCTGCACGGCGCCGGCCTCGACGAGCGGCCGCTCGGCCCGGACGATCTCCCTCATGCTGAGCCCGAGCGATTCGCTCCAGGCTCCGTGCACCCACAGCGAACCCAGGGGCACGGCCAGGAGAAGCGCGGGCGCAAGGCGCGGGGCTCGAGGGCGCAGGAGGCGGTGAAGGGCCGCCACCTGAAAGAGGAGGATGAAGGGAAAGGCCCACTGCATCAGCTTGAAGGAGTTCCAGGTATGGCCGACGAGGCCGGTCCAGGGATCGCGAGCCCAAAGCCCGTAGTAGGCGAGGCCGCCGGCGAGGGCGAGGGCCGCCGCGGCCAGCACGCGGGCCCGAGGTTTCCGCCAGGCCTGGAAGAGCCCCGCCACCGCCAGCCCCAGGCCCAGGGGGGCGAGGGCCGCGAGCGCGGCGCTCAGGAAAGGAACCTGTATCGTCGTCCCGTGAAGCCCGAGGACGCGCAGGCCCATCGCGAACTCCAGGAACTGAAAGGCGCTCAGGGAAACGTGTCCCCCCGCATCGGTGCCCGCGAAACGGAAGAGACGGGCGACGGCTCCCCGCAGGTCCGGGAACCCCAAGATCGATATCAGCAATGCGATGATCCCCAGGTGGGCCATGGCCCCGCGTAACTGGCCGCGGCGCCGGGCCCGCTCAGAGCAGGTGGCAGCATAGGCGATCCCGGCCGCCCCCAGCGCGGGGACGAGCGGCAGATAGACGTTGAGCAGAAAGGCCGTGAGCAGCGCCACGAGGATGGCGGTGTTCAGCCGCCAGTACGGCTCGTGGAGGCTGCGGGCCAGCACCGCCAGAACGAGAAGCAAGGCGGGCAGGGCGCAGGTCTGCTGCAGGAAGCCGTTGTGGTGCCCCCAGTAGCCCGGGTGGGCCATCACCGCGAAGGCCAAGCTGGCTCCCCCCGCCCACGCGTGCGCCAGGCGGAAGACCCAGCGCGCCACCACGAAGAGAGCGGCCGTCTGGAGGACCATCCCCCAGGCACTGACCGCCGGGTACACCAGCAGCGAGAGGGGGGCCCCCGAGCCCGCCTGCACGAGGGCCAGGAAGTGCGCGATCCCCAGGGGATAGCGCTCCTGCTGCCACAGGAACGGGATGGCGGTGACGGGCGAGGCGGGGTCCCAAAGGCACGGGGTCCCAAAGCCGTGGGTCTGCAGCCACTCGCTGAAGGCGCAGTACGTGTAGGTGTCGTTGCCGATCGAGAAACCCCCCGTCCGCAGTACGGGCAGAAGCGAGACCACGGCGCTCGTGAGCATCACCCCCAAGAGCCCCGCCCAGGCGAGGACCGGGCCGCGGGGTTGGAAGACGTCGAGGAGGGCTCGCCGATAGGCACAGATCCCGAGGAGCACCATGTGCAGGGCGGCCAGGGCTAGCGCGATCACGAGGGCGGGGAGCCCGAGCAGAGAGAACCACCCGAAGCCAAGCGTCAGAAGAGCGGTCCCGAGGATGGCGGAGGCAGCGGTGCTTGTGGGGGTGAGCGGGCGGAGGAGGTCGAGACCCAGACTGCCCGTGAGGAGGCGCCCGGACACAAAGGAGGCAAGGCCCACGGCACCCACGATCAAGAGGGAGCCGGCGAAGGTCATGGAACCGCGTGCGCCTTTCCCCCGGATCCGGGCCGCCGGGCGCCTAAGATGTTAGCTTCCCTCGGGCACGAAACGCGGAGGGTCCCCTGGCCGTGTGGGCGCGGCCGAACCGGGGCTCCTCGGAGACGCTCGGCTGGGCTCGGCGGGAGGGGGTGCGGCCGGGAGTTCACGGCTCGAAGGGCAGCGCCGCGCCCAGCTTCCCCAGCAGACGGTCGTGGATCCAGTGGGGGTCCCACCACTCGTTCGGGTTCACGGGCAGCCCGCCCAGGAGCATTGTGAAGTGGAGGTGGTCGCCGCCGGCCAGGCCGGTGGCGCCGGTGCGCCCGAGCGTCTGTCCCCGCTCCACCTCCTGACCCTTCGCGACATCAATGACGGAGAGGTGGCCGTACAGGCTCATGAGCCCGTAGCCGTGGTCGAGCACTACCGAGTTGCCGTAGATGCCGAAATACCGGGCGAGCAACACCACGCCGCGGTTGGCGGCGGGGACGGGCGTCCGGTGGGTGACGGCGAGGTCGAAGCCCAAGTGGTATTGGTGGTCCACCTCCTGCCCCCGGTACACGTAGGTACGCCGGTCCGCAAAAGCGGACATGACCTTGGCCTTGGGCATGGGTAGGAAGGGCCGGTTCCAGAGGAACCCCCGTGCGGTGTTCTTGGCCAGGGCCTTGAGCTCCTCCGCGTTCGCCTGGCGAAGGTCGCGGTTGATGACCAGGAAGGTGTCGAAGAGATCCTCCCGCCCGCGGAGACTGGGGGTGTTGCTGATGATCTCGGGGACCACCTTCTTCAAGAAGGCGTCGCTGATGGGCAGACGCGCCTTGCTGAAGGGCTTGTGGGTGAACCGGTCGACGAAGGCCAACTCGGTCGCGTTGCCGACGTCGTCCATCGCCTTGAGGCGCACCTGGTCCCGGTCCTTGAGGTCGTAAGGCACGGCCCAGAGGGCGAAGCGGTCCTGCGGTCCGCCGCCGGGGAGGGGGAAACCGGGGAACCACCATTCCCCCGCCCGCACCCCGTCCTCGACCGACGTCTCGCCCGTGCGGTACACGACCGCTTCCGCGCCGCCCTGGGCGACGTAGTGCTGGCTGGAGACCACGGCGAGGGAGGGAGGAGTCAGGCGGACCGGCAGCCTTAGCTCCTCCACCACGGGCTCCGGGCGGCGCAACCAGGTCCCCACCCGAAGGGCGGTGGCACGGAGGGTCGCCTCCCCTGACTGCAGGCCGTTCACGGTGTCCGTTCCCACCTCTACCCTTATCTCATCTCGCTCCGTGCGGGGCCCCCAGAAGGTCCACGGCGCCTGTGGCGTGTAGGTCCGCCGGGCCAAGAGGAGCGTGCGGTCCCCCTGCTTGAGCTCCAAATGCACGGAGCTCAGTCCCCGCCCGCCCTCTTCGGCGGTGAGTTGCACCACCGTCCGTCGGCCGAGGGCGGGCTTGTCCGCCCGCAGCGTGAGCTTAGGCAGGGGTCCCACGCGGAGAGTGATGAGGGCGCCGGCGATCACAAGTGCGGCCAGGCCGAGCCCGAGCAGGACCCTGGGCAGAGCGCTTGCCCGGCCGCGGCTCATGGCGTGCCTCTCATCGGTGCCCGGGCCATCTAGCGATCATAACGCACGACCGGCCCCGGGGCCGTGCCCCGCGAGGCATCGGGGCTCCCGACTTGTGCTTCGCCGGCGGAGAGAGGCTCCTTTTCCGAGGCCCGGAAATGGCGGGCCTTCAAGCCTGGTCCCCGCCCTCAGTTGTTGACGGGGGTGAACCCGCTGCCTCCAAAGGCGAAGGAGACCGTCGTGCCCGTCGTCGACTGCTTGATGAACCAGAGCCCGCTGGCCTGGTGATAGACAGCGATGTCCGCCTTTCCGTCCCCGTCGTAGTCAGCGGGCACGGGGGTAAATGCCGACCCGCCGTAGCCCTGCACGATGTTGGGCCCCCCGCCCGAGGGCCGGATATACCAGTTGCCACTGGCTGGATGGTAGACGGCGAGATCAGCTTTGCCATCGCCATCGTAGTCCCGGGGTACGGGTATGAACCCGGGGCCGCCGAAGCCGGTGGTGGTGACGGATCCGGTCGAAGACAGCTTGATGAACCAAAGCCCGCTGGCCTGGTGGTAGACGGCCAGGTCTGTCTTTCCGTCTCCGTCGTAATCCTTCGGCACTGGAGCGTAACCGATACCGCCGAACCCGACGCTCCCCACCGTGCCCCCCGTCGTGGTCGTCGCGATATACCAGAGCCCGGTGGCCTCATGATAGACGGCGAAGTCCGTTTGTTGGTCCCAGTCGTAGTCGGCGGGAACCGGTGTGAAGCCGGGGCCTCCGAAGCCGACCGAGGAGGTCGTGCCCGTGAAGGACTTCCGGATGAACCACAACCCGGAGTTCTGGTGGTAGACCCCCACGTCGGGGTAACCGTCCCAATCGAAGTCACCCGACACGGGTGTGTAGCCCGTGCCTCCATAGCCCACAGAGTAGGTCGCCCCGTTTGATGAGAGCTTGGCGTACCAGAGGCCGCTGGCTTGGTGATAGACGGTGGCGTCGGCACGGAGGTCGTAGTCGAAGTCTTCCCCCCCCTGGCCCAGGCGCGAGCCCGGCGGCTTGGGGCCGATAAAGATACCCTCGTTCGGGCCAACCGAAGGGTTGCCTGCCCCATCGATGGCTTGGACATACGCCTGGAGATACGTGCTGGTGGCGATCCCGCTCATCTGCTGGAGAGAGCGCAACGGGAACTGGATTTCCATGGTGTAGCCTTGGGGCAGGGGCCACTGTCCACTGTTTTGAGGATCGGTGTTATCAAAGGCCCAGCCGTAGGTTCCCAGGCTCACTGTCTGTGGGCACCCGATCAAGTTGATTTGTGCGCCTGAAGGGCTTGTGCCGATGCAGTAGACAGGGTGTCCGGCGCTGATCTCGAACTGCGTCGACGGTGGGAGCACTACCTCTATGTGCACGTATGTGCTTGCGCAGGCGTTGCCCGTTGTGCTCACGACCACATGGGCATAGTAGACATCACCGACGCGGGGGAAGGTGACATCGAGGTTGCCCACCCAGCCGACGTACTGGCCAGTCTCGGTCTCTACCGATCCCGTGATGCAATTATTATGATAGGTCCAGCTGATGGCGCCGTTGATCCACTGCCGCGACGGGCCGGCCCCGTAGGGTCCAGTGGCGAGGGCGTCCGAGGCCGCGAGAAATCCACTCGCCGCGGTCAAGAGCCAGAGAAGCTTGTGATTGACAGACATGGTTCCCTCCCGGAGGGACCCCGCGAAACCAATTCAGGGCTTTTGATTTTTCCGGCCGCTTTGGAGCGTCTGGATGCGCGGTCCCCTGGACACGGAGTGCTTCAGGAGCTCGTCCACATCCATAAGTTCGGCCTTCCCTTGTATAGACACGCGCCAAAACGGGAGAAACTCGCTCATGGAATCCCCCGGCGTGGCCGACGTTCGACCAGCGTTTTGCCCGATTTCCCGGGAGGCGGCTCTCATCCTCATCAGGAGAGCTCTGCACGCGTTCCAATGCCGGGGCGGGCCTGGTCACCATAACCGATGGTCTGCCAATGACTTGCTAGCCTTCGATGTTCTGGAGGCCAGAACTCCCCATGTTCGGAAGGCTCCGGAACCCGGGGAAGCGCTCTGTGTTACCACCGAGCAATGCAGCCGGTGTCGGAGCGACCTGGGCCCAATGGCCGTCCACTTGATGGAGGGGTACCCCCAAACGGGAAGCGCACATTTTCGGGATCGGAGCCACCCTTATGGCAAAGCGCGTTGGCTCGGCCCGCTCAACTGCACCTCCACGGTGACGCCACTTTTTACATCGTCTACAAAGGCGGTGAACGGTCGTCCAATTGGCTGACCGGACCTGCTCCTTGGGCGAAATACCCGGATATTGGGACTTCCGTCTGCCCCTCATGGCGAGTTGCGAACCCTGGTGCTCCCAAGCCGCGCCCTCAGGGCCGCGAAGGCGCCCCCAGAGTCGTGATGAGCCGCCTCTGAGGTAGCCGAGTACCGGGGAGAGCCTGGGCTCGGACCGAGTGCTATCTGCTTGTGCCGGTCTGCCGGTGCCGTATACTTCACCGAGGGCAGACGATTCTCTCGGGAGAGGGCGAGCCAACTCGAGGGAGCACGATCCGTTCACGCTTCTGGGGGATAGCCTCCACGAGGGGAGCTTCATGACTGCAGCCGCTCCGTTGGTCAGCGTTGTCATACCCAGCCTCAACCAGGGGAGGTATGTCGGAGCCGCGCTCGACAGCATACTCAAGCAGGACTACTCGAACATCGAGACGATCGTGATCGACGGAGGGTCCACTGATAACACCCTGGATGTCCTCAAGAGCTACCCGGGGAGAATTCTTTGGAAGTCCGACAAAGACCGCAACATGACGGAGGCCGTCATTAAGGGAATTCGCCTAAGTCAAGGCCTTTACATCAAACCTCTGGCTTCCGACGAAATCCTGTACGAAGGTGCCATCACGCACCTGGTCAGCGCGGCTAGTTCTGCCGGAGCGGCAGTGGTTGTGGGAAACGGTTCAATCATAGATGAAGCCTCTAATGACGTGGCTCCCCTCGACCACGGCGGCGGCCTCAAGTTCGAGGAGGTAGTAACGCTGGTCAAGAAGATGCCCCTGGCGTGTTCCCTGTTCGAGAGGCGGGTCTTCGAGGAGTTCCCTCTAGACGAAGAGTTATCGTTGCTGTGGGACTTCGATCTCTGGATGCGAGTCCTTCCGCGCCTCAAGATCGCCTTTATCTCTCAAAAGATCGGGAAATGGCGGCGCCACCCAGCAGCGAAATCGGTGATGCTGGAGGTGGCTGACCAAATACTCGCGGAGAGAAGGCACGTCTTGGACAGGTTCTTCTCGGAGAATCCGGGCCATCGTCATCTCCGAAAGCCCGCCTATGTCGGCGCGTCCTGGGACTGGGCGTTGTTGCACATCAACGCTGAGAAAGTGCTGGAAGCTCTGACCAGCTTGCGGGCGTGTTTCGGGAGAGCACCGCTTGCGACGCTCCGCTACGACAAGGGAATCATTCCTCGGGCCGTTTGTGTAATGGCGAGGAGGCTGTTAGCCAAGCCAATGGCAAGAACGGCCCCGCTCGGACAGTCGGCCGTGCGGGAATGAATTCCGCAATGAGCGAGAGTTGACCTCCGAGTCGACCCCCCTTCGCATCGCCATCGACGCAGAGCTACCCCCGGCATGGGGAACGGGGGGTGTCTACGGCATCCTCACCGGTCTGATTGCCGCGTTGGGGCAGCTCGCTGACGGACCCGAGGAGTACGTGGTGATCGGCCCGCGAGAGGATCCGGAGTGGCTGGCTCCCTACCTGGGTCCTAGGCAGCGAATCCTCCCCGGGCCTGCGCCCCGGGACCGTTGGCCGGTGCTCAAGCGCTCCCTCGGGCCCCTGCGTCCTCTGATCGGGCGCGCTTGGAGGGCCCTGCGCCCGTCCCCTCTCCCCGCGGCACCTGCCCCCGTTCCTGGCCTGCCGGTCTCCGACGGCTTCTATGAGCAACTCGGGTGCGGGGTCATCCATTTCCCGTCGCAGGCGCTGACCCTTTGCGCACTCCCCATGGTCTACAGCCCGCATGATTTGCAGCACCTGCACCATCCCGAATTCTTTTTGCCCGCGGACATCGCCGCGCGCGAGGAGGTTTATCCGCTCGCCTGTCGCGTCGCCCACACGGTGACCGTGGCTGCGCAGTGGGTGAAAGATGACGTCGAGAGGCATTACCAGATCGACCGCCGGAAGCTGGCCGTGATTCCTTGGGCCGCCCCGACCGTCTTTCAAGAAGAGGCCTCCGAGCAAGCGCGGGCGAGGGTTCGTGATAAGTACCAACTGACGGAGGCGTTCGCGTTTTTTCCCGCTGCGACCTGGCCCCACAAGAACCACCTACGCCTTCTCGAGGCTCTCGCCCTCCTCCGGGACCGCCACCGCCTCGCGGTGCCGCTCGTTTGTTCAGGGAGCCAGCTCGAAAGACATTGGCCAGCCATCGAAGAGCGGCGGCGGGCACTCGGTCTCGTCGAACAAGTCCGCTTTCTGGGCGGTGTCCCCGCCCGCGACGTGCGCGCGCTCTACTCTCTGGCCCAATTTACCGTCTTCCCAAGTCTGTTCGAAGGTGGGGCTCTTCCCCTCCTCGAGTCCTGGCTCGAGGGCACCCCCGTGACCTGCGCACGGTCGACCATGCTGCCCGAGCTCGCGGGCGAGGCCGCTCTGCTGTTCGACCCGAACTCTCCCGAGGCCATCGCCGAGGCGATCGCCGCCATGGCCAAGAATCCCTCGCTGCGCGCGGACCTCTCTCGTGCCGGGCGAGAGCGGGTTCGTAAGTTCACCTGGGAACGCACAGCGAAGACTTACCGTGCCGTCTACCGCCAGGCTGCCCGGCGAGCGCTCAACGAGGAGGATCGCGCTCTCCTCCAAGGGGCGTCGGGGGAGAGCGATCAAGCACCTTCGGCAACGCCGGGGCCGGGGCGGACAATCGTGGCCCTCGCGAACTAGCGCATCGCTGACTGTTCGGCCCCGACTCGTGAGGATCTCCGCACCGGAGGTGGTGCACCGAACGCAATGTTGCGAGCACTCGTTGACGCCTGCCCTCAATGTCGACTCTGATTACCCCCCGGGCGGAAAGCGTGTGGCACCACCTGAATCCCCTGGGCTTCGCCCGCGGCCTCTGGGGCCACCGCAATTTGATCCTTCAGTTCACGGTGCGTGAAGTCCAGGGGCGCTACAAGGCATCGTCCCTGGGGCTCTTCTGGTCCTTTCTCCACCCCCTCCTGCTTCTCCTCATCTACACGTTTGTCTTCGGGGTTGTGTTTCAAGCACGGTGGCCTCATCTGCGGCGGACGGGGGACCTTGCCGAGTTCGCCCTCGTGCTGTTCTGCGGGCTCATTCCCTTCAACCTTCTGGCCGAGTGCGTGAGCCGAGCCACGAGCCTCGTCGTCACCGTCCCCAACTACGTGCGGAAGGTTCCATTCCCGCTCGAGGTCCTTCCCGTCAGCGCGGTGGGCTCGGCCTCCTTCCATGCCGCGATGAGCCTGGGCGTGCTCGTCGTCATGCGCCTCGTCACCCAAGGAGCGATCGCGCCGACATTGGTCCTGTTCCCCCTGGTGGTCATGCCGCTCCTCTTCTTGTGCCTGGGCCTGACCTGGTTCATCGCGAGCCTGGTCGTGTTCATCCGGGATCTGGGCTACGTGGTGCCGCTTGCCCTCCAGGTACTGCTGTTCGCCACGCCGATCTTCTACCCGCTCGACGCGGTCCCGGAACGCTTCCAGCCGCTGCTGCGGGGAAACCCGCTGGCCTTGATCGTTGAGGACTTCCGGCGCGTGGTGTTTTGGGACCTTCCCCCCGACTGGGGCCGGTTGGCGGGCTGCGCTCTGGTTGGGGCGACGGTCATGCTCCTCGGGTACGCGTGGTTCATGAAGACCAAGCGCGGTTTTGCCGACGTCCTCTAGCCTAGCGGTCGGCCGGGGCGGGCGGCGTGACCTGATCTTGGCCTTGTGAGATCATCGCCGACGATGGCCTCTGAGCCGATGATCGGCGTGAGTAGGCCGACCGAGCCCGCGGTTCCCGCTCACGGCGCGCTGGCCCTCGCTCTGCGGGACGTCGGAAAGGCGTATCGGATCTACGACCAGCCTCAGGACCGGCTGAAACAGATGATCCTCGGCCGCTTCGGCTGGAGCTGGGGCCGAGACTTTTGGGCCCTGAGGGGCGTCTCCTTCGAGCTGCGTCGTGGCGAGTCCATGGGCATCATCGGGCGGAATGGGAGCGGCAAGAGCACGCTCCTCCAGATCCTCGCTGGAATCCTCGCCCCCACAACCGGTGAGGTGCGGGTGCCCGGCCGCGTGGCCGCTCTCCTTGAGCTGGGGAGCGGCTTCAACCCTGAGTTCACGGGTCGGGAGAACGTGTTCCTGAACGGCGCCATCATGGGCCTCGGCTACACGGAAATGAAGCGCCGCTTCGATGAAATTGCCGCCTTTGCCGACATCGGGGAGTTCATCGACCAGCCGGTCAAACTCTATTCGAGTGGAATGTTCGTCCGCCTCGCCTTCGCCGTCGCAACGAGCGTCCAGGCGGATGTTCTCCTTATCGACGAAGCCCTTGCCGTGGGCGACGTGTTCTTCCGGCAGAAGTGCTATCGCCGCCTGGAGGCGCTCCGCGATGGCGGCGCCGCCATCATGCTCGTCTCCCATTCCGTCAGCGAGATCGAGGAGTTTTGCCGACGCGCCCTGCTGCTCCATCACGGCGACGTCGTGTTCCAGGGATCCGCGGCCGAGGCCGTCAAGCGCTACTACCTCGTCGAGCAGCAAGAGCGACTCGTCGAACCGCCGCCCGCCGTTCCCGGGGGCCCGGCGCCACAAGAGAACGAGGGCAACCGTCTGGAATGGCCCGAACCGTCAGCCTTCCTCGACCTCACTGGTGTGGCGCAAGTCTCAAATGGCTGGGCTCGCTGTACCGGGGTGGCCCTATGCGACGCGCACGGACGTGCCAGCCACGTTTTCCGGCAGGGGGAGCCGGCCATCTTCTTTTATGAAGTCGAGATCTTGCGCGACATCGAGGCGCCAATCGGAGGGGTGGTAATCCAAAATTCGAGAGGGGTGATCGTCCACGGCAAGAACACTCTGCAGTACGACTCGCCGGTGCCGCTCGCCGTTCGTCGGGGCGCGCGCTTAAGGTTCCGTCAGGAGGTCACGCTCGACATCTTCCCGGACGAATACACCTTCGAGGTGGGCATCGCCACCATCTCTCGTCACGACTACGATTTGAGGGCCGTCTACGCGCACGACGATCTTTACGCAACCGTGACGCGGATCTGCGTGCTGCCCGCCGTGGGTCGGTTCAGGGTCCTTCTCAACGTGCCCAGCCGGCCGATCCAGCTGCGGCATCACGGCGTCGCCGATCTCGCAGGGAGGTGCCAGGTAGCGGTCGCGAACGCGGGGTGAGCGGGCGGGCCCGACCGATGGGGCGGGAGCCCTGCGGGGCGTCGTCGTCGATGGGAGCCCGCTTCTCCGAGCCGAATCCGGGGTCTTTCCAATCGGTTACCCGCTCCTTGGCTTCGAGTCTCGCTCCAACCGGTGGGGTCAAGGCGTCTTTGGGTCCGCCCCTGGGAGGGTCGATGCACCGTAACCCGGCGGTGACGTTCCAGCGCGAGGTCCAGTGGTTCGAACCCGTGCTCCTGACGGCAGGCGCCGTGCTTCGGCTGGCCGCGCGCCCACCCATCCTTCGGGCCGTTCTCTCGACATTGGCTCGGCTTCAGCCCGACGACTATCTCGTGTTCGTGACCGAATACATGTCGCGGGGCACGGAGCGGTTCGGCGAGAGCTGGGGATATGCTGATCTCCTGACCGTCCTCCAGGCGGCGGCTTCTGTGCTGGAGCCGGAGGCATACCTCGAGATCGGAGTGCGCAGGGGGCGGAGCCTGTCCGTAGTCGCCGCGGCCTGTCCCACCGCCGACCTCTATGGCTTCGACCTGTGGGTCCCAAACTACGCCGGGATGCCGAATCCGGGACCCGAATTCGTCCGGGGCGAGTTGTCCCGCGTGGGCCATCGCGGCCGGGCCACCCTCGTTACGGGCGAGTCGCAGCAGAGCGTTCCCGCGTTCCTCGCCGATCATCCGGAGCTCTACTTCGACCTCATCACCGTCGACGGTGACCACGCGGCTCCCTCCGCCGCCCAGGATTTGCGCAACGTCCTCCCGCGCCTGAAGCTCGGCGGGGTGGTTGTCCTCGACGACATCGCCCACCCCCAGCACCCGGAGTTAGCCGGCTGCTGGGAGGAGGTCGTGGCGAGCGACCGCTCATTCGACACCGCCCTCTACTCCGAACTCGGCTATGGGGTCGCGGTGGGCGTGAGGCGACGCTCAGAACCGTGAAAAGTAAGGTCCTGATCATCGGGGCCAGCGGCTTCATCGGCGCCCGGTTGTGGGAGCGCCGGACCGCCCTCGGTGACGACGTCGTGGCCTGCGTGACCTCGGAACCTCCGAGTTGGGCTCCGCTGTCCGGGCGCCGCCACCCGCTGCGCCTCCCGGAAGGCGACATCGGCCGTATCCTTGCGGAGGAGCGGCCCGACCACGTTGTACACTGCGCGGGGAGCTCGTCCGTCGCGGATTCCATTCGTGATCCGGCGGCGGACTTCGAGGAGAACGTCACCGTCACCGAGCACTTGATGAGGGCCGTGGCCGCCTGCTCCCCACGCTCCAAGGTCACGTTCTTGTCGAGCGCCGCCGTATACGGCGACCCCGCACTCCAGCCGATCGATGAGCGCGCTTTACCAGCGCCGATATCGCCCCACGGCGTCCACAAGCTCATGGCGGAAACCGCCTGCCGGAGAATTCACGACCGCGAGGGAGTGCCGTTGGCCGTCCTGCGGATTTTTTCCGGCTACGGACCGGGCTTGCGCAAGCGACTCCTCTGGGACATTTACCAGCAGTGGTTGCGCTCAGGTACGGTGTCCCTCTACGGTAGCGGTGAGGAAACGCGAGACTTCATCTATGGTGACGACATCGTCGAAGCGATCGGAGTGGTGATGGAGGCCGCGCCCTTTCGAGGCGAGGTATTCAACGTCGCTTCGGGGCGTGAGACCTCGGTGCGGACGGCCGCCCGCCTCCTGCTGGAGGCGCTGGGAGGCGGCAAGGAGCTCGAGTTCACCGCCCAGGTGCGCGCGGGCGACCCGCGACGCTGGCAAGCGGACGTGGGGGCTATCCGGGCCCTGGGCGTGCCGCCGGGGGTAGCGATCGAGGAAGGGATCCAGCGCTACGCGAAATGGCTCCGGGCCGGGGCAAGGTGAGCGGGTGCGGGTAGGCATTCCTCTGATCCAGGCCGATCTCTCCGGCGCGGGGGGTTGGATCGCCGGCTTCTACTACGTCCGGAACTGCTTGAACGCGCTGGCCACCCTTCCCGAGCGCTCGTTGCCCCGCGTCACCGTCTTCCGGCCTGCGACCCTCCGGGAACCCCTGCTCCTGCCCGAGCACGCTGGTCGCTCGGCGTGGGTCACCGAAATCGTCGTCCCCGAGCAAGCGCTCGAGCGGGCTGGGTCCACTCTCCAGGAGCTGTACGACCGCCATCCCTGCGACGTGGTCTTTCCCCTCTCCAGCCTGCCCCTGGCCGCGATGCCCGCCCCCGCCATCGGATGGATACCGGACTTCCAGCACCGACACCACCCCGAGTTCTTCGCCGAAGGGGAGCGCCGCGAGCGCGAGCAGTTCCAGTCCTTTCTCCTTGCTCACGGCAAGCGCATTGCTTGCAGCAGCCGGTCGGTCCTCAGCGACCTGCGGCGCTTCTATCCCGAGTTGAAAGACAAGGGGGTGCTCCTCCGCTTCAACGCCATTCTTCCTCAACAATCGCTGGTGGGGACGCCGGCGCGGGCGCTGCTCGCCCGGGGCCTCGATCGGCAGTACGCCTATCTGCCCAATCAGTTCTGGGTGCACAAGAACCACCGAATGGTGTTCGAAGCCTGGCGACTCCTCCGGGACCGCGGCCTGGACTGCCTGCTGGTGTGCTCGGGGGAGAGCCATGAACACCGGTTTCCCGGCCACTTCGCCGAGCTCCAGACGTTTCTCCAGGACCACGGCTTGGGTGATCAGGTCCGGATCCTCGGCTTTCTCGACCGCGCGGAGCAGATCCAGATCTACCGGGGCGCGCGCGTCGTCCTCCAGCCGTCCTTGTTCGAGGGCTGGAGCACGACCATCGAAGAAGCCAAGGCGCTCGGCAAACCCCTGATCGTCTCCGACATTCCGGTTCACCGCGAGCAATGTGGAGCGCAGGCGCGCTACTTCCGCAAGGACGACCCGGAGGAGCTAGCCGATCTTCTTCAAGCGGGGTGGTCCCGCCTCCCGGAAGGGTACGATTCGGGAGCGGAGGCGAAGGCCCAAGCGCGGGCGCAACGGCAGGCCCGGCGCTTCGGCGGAGAGCTCCGGGCCGCTTTCGAAGATGTCGCCAGGAATCGACGGGGCGGCACGGCCATGGAGGCCGAGAAGCGGTTGATGCTGCCTCTGGTCATCGACCTCACCCGCAGGCTCCATGTGGCGGAGGCGGACCGGCGGGCCCGCCTCGAGGTCATCGGGCACCAGGGCGACGAACTCGGTCGCATTCCGCGCCTGGGGGCCGAAATCGAGCTCCTCCAGAGGCAGCTGGCCGAACGCATGGAGGTCATCGAGCGCCAAGCGGACGAACTCAGCCGCATCGCCACGCTTGAGGCGGACATCGGCTTCGTCCGGAAGCAGCTCGACGAGCGCCAGGAGGTCATCGAACGCCAAGCCGCCGACCTCGGCCGCCTCCCTGGTCTCGAGGCGGATATCGCGTTCCTGCGCAAGCAGGTCGACGAGCGCCGGGAGGTCATCGAGCGCCAAGGGGCCGAGCTCAGCCGCATCGCCACTCTTCAGGCGGACATCGGCTTCGTCCGGAAGCAGCTCGACGAGCGCCAGGAGGTCATCGAACGCCAAGCCGCGGAGCTCGCCCGCCTCCCTGGGCACGAGGCGGACGCAGCGTTCCTGCGCAAGCAGCTCGAGGAGCGCCAGGGGGTCATCGAGCGCCAGGCGGCCGAGCTCGGCCGCCTCCCCGGGCTCGAGGCGGACGTGGCGTTCCTCCGCAAGCAGCTCGAGGAGCGTCAGGGGGTCATCGAGCGCCAGGCAGCGGTGCTCTACCGCATCGCCGAGCTGGAAGCCCAACAGGCGGGTTACCTGGAGTCGCTCCGTCAACGAGACCGCCAACTGGCCGAGCTCTCCACTTTGCTTGAGGAGGCGCGCCCCGGCACCCTACTCGGACTGGCCTGGCCCGCGGAGGTGAGGCGGAGCCGCTTGGTTCTGGCTCGGGCGCGGGCCTTTCTCACCGAGGCCCCCGTCAAGGACGCCGGTGGCTAGTTCCCCGTACTTGGCCCGGGTAATGCCGCAACGAAGGCAACGCTGGACCCCAGACCTCTCACGGAACACGCCGCGGCTCAATGAGTTGTGTCGATCTGCGATCGGCTGTGTGCGTCGTCACTTGACCGCGGTCGATCGACCGCTAACCTCGATCTTGTCCGCCGTTTCCCCTCCAGGAGGTCTTATTGTGCTGGGTGTGCGCCGAGCCGCAACGATCCGGAGTGTCGGCATCCTTCTCGCGATGGTCAGCCCGGCCTTCCCGGCCCGCGCGGCGACCTTCTGCGTTAGCACCACCACGGAGCTGAACACGGCGCTCGCGACCGCCCAGGGCAACGGGGTCGACAATACGATTCAACTCGTGCAGGGCACGTACACGGGTAGCTTCCTCTTCTCCGCCAACCACGGCCTGACGGTGCTAGGTGGGTACGCAACCGGTTGCGGCTCACGCGTCGTGAGTGCCGCCAATACCGTCCTGGACGGCAACACCATCGGTCAGACCCTTCGGCTCTTCAGCAACGTTCCGGTGGCTTTTGTGGTCGACGGCGTGACCATCAAGAACGGTCGCGCTCTCTCGACGACCGACCCCTCGACCATGAACGGCGGCGGGCTCTGGGCCATCCCCGGCAACACGACACCGGGGGGAAGCGTCACCCTCACCAACAGCACCGTCACCGGCAACCAAGCCTACCAGGACGGGGGAGGGGTCTACGTCCTCAAGGCGAACAACGTCACCCTGACCAACAACACCATCCAGGGCAACAGTTCCGGTTTTGGGGGCGGGTTCTATGCGGTGGAGTCCAAGATCGTTACCCTCACCGGAAACACGATCGCGACCAACACGGTCGCCTTCGTGAATCCTCCTCCCGGCGGAGCTGGTCTCTACGTGGACACCACCTATCCCCTCACGGGGGAGTCGGGCAAGAGCTCAACCGTCACCCTGACGCAGAATACGATCAGCTCCAACCAGGGACAAGGAATGTTCGTCCTGGGGTCCCAGACCGGGCTCTCTACCGCCACCGTGGCCGTGGTGCGTAACACCTTCGACCACAACAGTGCGGTCAGCGGGGGAGCGATCGCCATGAGCTATGGCGACACGTTCACGGCCACGCAAAACACGCTGAGCAACAACACGGCCAGCAGCAACGGCGGTGGCCTGGCCTTCTTCTTTACCCATGTCGTGAGCCTGACCGACAACGTCATTTTCGCCAATACGGCGGGTGCCAATGGCGGGGGTCTCTACTCCCTCCAACAGAACACCGTCAACCTGACCAACAACACCCTCAGCGGAAACAGCGCCACCACCCCCAGCAGTTCCTTCGGAGGAGGCATCTGGCTCCGGCTCTTCGCCGACACGGACGTGGCCAACATCTACAACAACGTGGTCTGGAACAACAGCGCCGGCTCGGGAGCCTCCGGCGATCTGGCCATCGACAACGACGGCAACGGAAACAGCGTCTTCTCTCCCGTCAACCTGTTCAACAACGACTTCAACCAAGCCGCGAGCGGATTCTTCATCACGCAAGCAGGCTTCAGCATCCCCCCCAGCAACCTGAACAACCAGGACCCGAAGTTCGTGAACGCCGTCGGCAACAACTACTCGCTCCAGGCCTCCTCGCCGTGCATCGACACCGGCACCAACAGCGCGCCGAGCCTGCCCCCTCTAGACGGCGCGGGTGCCTTCCGGATCGCCGGCCCGGCGGTGGACATCGGCGCCTTCGAGTTCGGCGCCCTCGCGTACCACAAGCGGAGACTGGTGGACTTTGACGGCGACCTCATCTCCGACATCACTGTCTATCACTCGGCCTCCGGGCTCTGGTACACACGACAGTCCTCCACGGGGACGACGGTGTCGATGGGGTTCGGGGGGACGGGCTACGCGCCCGTGCCGGGGGACTACGACGGGGACGGGAAGACTGACTTTGCCGTGTTCCACGATGCCACCGGGCTCTGGTTCATCAAGTACTCGTCGACGGGGGCGGTGGTGACGGTGGGATTCGGCGGCTCGGGGTACATTCCGGTTCCCGGCGACTATGACGGCGACGGAAAGACCGACATCGCGGTCTACCACCCGCCGTCGGGGCTGTGGTTCGTACAGCAGTCCAGCACGGGGACGACCTTTTCCATGGGCTTCGGGGGCACCGGTTACACGCCCGTCCCCGAGGACTACGATGGCGACGGAAAGACAGACCTCGCCGTCTACAACGCCAACTCAGGCCTGTGGTTCATTCGCCCCTCTTCCACGGGAACGGTCTTCTCGGTCGGGTTCGGCGGCGCCGCTTACACGCCGGTCGCGCTCGACTACGACGGCGACGGCCGGGCCGACATCGCGGTCTACCATCCCCCCACCGGCCTGTGGTTTGTCCGGCAGACCACGACGGGCACCACCTTCAGCCTCGGCTTCGGGGGTACCGGCTACACCCCCGTCCAAGGCTACTATGACGCCGACTGGGCGCGGGGGGATCTGGCCGTCTACAATTCCGCGTCCGGCCTGTGGTTCGTGCGGCAGTCGTCCACCGGCATGACCTTCAGCCTCGGCTTCGGGGGTTCGGGCTTCACGCCCGTGAACTGAGGTAGACTGGTTCTCCCATGAGATGCCAAGGCTTGGCCCTGGCCCTCCTCCTCCTCGGTGTGGGGCGCGCGACGGCCGATGTTGACGTCCGCTCGGCCGGGGGCCTCGTGGACCTTAGGGTGAGCACGGCCCCCCTCTCCGATGTCCTCGATCGCCTCTCGCGGGAAACCGGAACGATGATCGTCTACGAGGGTCCTCCCCCCCGTCAGCTCGTCTCGGTTTCGCTCCAGAAGCGCACGCCGGTGGAGGCCGTCTTGAGCCTCCTCGAAGGCACCGGGATCAGTTTTGCCCTCCGGATGGACCCGAGCGGAACGGGGTGCCACACCCTCATCATCTTTTCCACCCCCCCCGGGGCCTCCCTCGCCACGGCTCCATCCCCGGCCGCCCCGCCTACGGAAACGGTTCCGCCGAATAGCGCCCCCGAGGTGAGCAGCCAGGAGGTGAGCGTTCCCGCGGAGGCCTTCACCCCGCCCCCGGGGATGACGGTCTCGCCGCCCCAAGTTGTGCAGCCCCCAGGTCAGCCCGGCAGCTCTCCGGAAGCCAAGGTCGTACCCTTCCCGCCAGGCTTCAACACTGCCCTCCCGAGCTTTGAGAGCGGCCCGCCCACGCCCAGCGGGCCCGTCCTGCCGAGCGTTCCCGCAGGGCCGGGGAGCGGGCCCCGCCCCGGGCGGCCCCTCCTTGTTCCCGAGAAGGTGGAGCCGGATTCCTAGGCGGACTTCGACCGGCGTCGACGGAGTGGGTGGAGGAGCCTCGGGAAGCGATGCCACCTCTGCTTCAAGAGAGTCCGGCGGCACGGTCCGTAGACCCAGCGCTTCCAGAGGAAGTCGCGGTACCGATACACGTGCGCTGCTTCCACGAACGCCCTAAGGTGGGCGTGCAGTTGGCGGTCCGCCGAGAACTCTCCGGCGCGCACTCTCCCTCTCGCGACCAGCCTCTCCCGAAGACCCGCCTCGCACCAGAGCCTTTCGATGGCACCCGCCATGGAAGCGGGCGAGGTGGGGTCAAAAAGCAACGCCGCGTCGCCGGTGACCTCAGGTACGGAGGTCGCGTAGGCGGCCGCGATTGGACAGCCCGCCGTCATGGCCTCCAGTAAGGGGATCCCGAATCCCTCGAAGAGGGAAGGGAAGACCAGCATTCGAGCGCGCCGGTACAGGTAGGCAATCTCCTCGACTTTGACGTAGCCCAGCCGCGTGACCTGGTTTTGGACGCCGTACTCAACCGCTTTGGCTTCCACCGGATAGCCGTTGGCGTACGGGAACCCGGTCAGGACCACGTTGACGAGGAGGCCTCTTTCCTCCTTGAGCACTTTCAAGGCCCGCAGCAGGCCATCGTGGTTCTTGTGCTTCCAGAAGTTGGCCGGATAGAAGATGAACTCCTCGGGGAGGGGCTCCGCGGGAGGGCGCGCGATCTCTTCGCTTCGCTGGAACCGCGGGTCGGCGCTGATGGGCGCCACGATGACCTTCTTCGGCGGGAGGCCATGGTGCTGGACCATCGTTTGCTTCGAGAACTCCGATAGGGTGAGGACCCGGTCCGCCATGCGCGTCGACTCGGGAAAGTGGAGGTCGCGCTCGAAGAG
>DATMQU010000041.1:0-2035 GCA_035566715.1 Vicinamibacteria bacterium | reverse complement strand
GTCGATGCGGGCGCGGGCCTTCTCCTGCGCTCGAGCCTCGATCTCCGGGGTTTCGCGGGCTTGCTCCTCAGCACGCTGGACCCGCTCCACGTGGCGACCACGGTGGGGGCTTGGACGGCGGGGGGGGCCGTCCTCTTCATGTTGCTTTTGGGGTGGCGCGCGCGCGCGGAGGGACACGGTCTGGAGAAAGCCGCCGGTGAAGAGGCCGCCACATTCAGTCCCTTGTACCTTCGCCCGGCCCTCACCCTCCTCGCCCTCTTCTCGCTCACGCTCGCTCCCTCGTTCCCCTACGCCTTCACGCTGCCCGTCGCCCTGACCCAGGACTGGGGGATCGCCCAGGATGTGGCGGCGGGGGCGGCCCTCCTTGCGTTGCGGCTGCCCCGGCTGCGCGTGCCCACGCCCCGCGGGGGCGCCATCTTCTTCATGGTCTTCCTGGCCTACGCCCTCCTGGTACCGGAGCGGGCCGAGCACTGGGAGGATCATCCCGGCAACGAGCCCAAGACCCTACGCATGGCCGTCGCGCTGGGCCACGGCCTGACCCTGGACGTGGAGGGGGTCAGCGCGGGCATGGAGGACCTGGAACCGAGGCCGCTGCTGCCCGCGGCCGGAGATGCGCTCGCGACGCTGGCCCGCGAGTCGCTGCGCATGGGGGGAGCGCTGCTCCAGGGGCCGCGCGCGCTGGGCGCCTCCGCCATTCAGGCCACCCGGATCACTCGCCAGGTGATCCGGGGCAAGGAGGGCGGCGTTTACTACGTCCTCCCCCCCGGCCCGTCGCTCCTCCTCGCTCCCGCGCTGCGTATCGATCGGGCGCTGAACCGCGCCCAGGGTACGCCGGGGCGCCTGGCCGTGACCCTCCTCTTCTGGAATGCGCTGGCCGCCCTCCTCGTGGTGGCCGTCTACCTCCTCGTCCGCGACGCCACCGGGCGCCCGGGCTTGGCCGCCCTCCTCGCCCTTGGTTTCGCTTTCGTCCCGCCCTTTCTCTTCTACTTCTTCCAGTTCTATCCGGAGATGCTCGCGGCCCTGCTGCTGGCCGTCATCCTGCGGATCGTGCTCTTTGACCCGCGGTGGACCGCGCGCACGATGGCCGTCCTGGGCCTGCTCCTGGCGGCGCTGCCCTGGCTCCACCAGAAGTTCCTGCCCGTCTGGGGCCTTCTCAGCCTGATGGCGCTCGTGATGGCGTTCCGGCGGGGAGCCAACCGCCGGGAGCTGCTCTTTCTGCTCACGCCCCTCGGGCTCTCCCTCTACCTGACCGCTCTCTACAACTTCGCGATCACGGGCAGCATCCGCCCCGACGCCCTCTTCCTGGCCTGGGGCCCGGGGGGCGTGCGCACCGCGCACCTCGGCCAGGGGGTCCTGGGAATTCTCCTGGACGCGAGGTACGGGATCCTGCCCTACGCGCCGATCTACCTCCTGGCCGGCGGCGGCCTGCTCATGGACGGAGCGGCGCGCCTGCGGCTGGCCCTGCCCGCGGCCGCGGTCTACTACCTGACCGTGGCCTCGGCCGACAACTGGGCGGGCCCGGTCTCGAACCTGGGCCGCTTTTTCATGCCCCTGGCTCCGCTCCTGGTCGCGTTCATCGGGGTGGCCTTGGCGCGCGTCGCGTCCCGCCGGGGGGCGGGAGCCCTCGCCCTCATGCTCGCGGGCTGGACCGCGGTCCTGGCCCTCGCCCTTTGGGAAGACCCCCATGCCGCCAACGACTCCGCCCTGCTCCTGGTCAAGAGCACTGTCGCGGACGGCCGCGTCTACATCCCCGGCCTCGTTCTCAAGACTTGGAGCGAGGCCGCCCCCGGCTTGTTCGCACAGCTACTGGTCTGGCTCCTGCTCGGGCTCCTGCTCGCTTTCTGGCTTCTGCGGGTGGGGCGGGGCCGGGGCGGAGACTCGCCGCTGCGCACGCTGACGGCGGTCGTCGGGCTGCTGCTGGCGGGGGGGCTCATCCTCGAACGCTGGCCCTCGTCCTACGCGGCTCCCCGGCTCCACGACGGCATCGCTCTGCCCGAAGGGAACATGGCCTTCCTCTCCGGCCCCGTGAGGGTCG
>DATMQU010000040.1:0-2975 GCA_035566715.1 Vicinamibacteria bacterium | reverse complement strand
GGGGCCGGTTCGGAGGGGGCGGGGGTGGTGGGGGCGGGGGCACCGGGGGCGGCGGGGACGAAGAAGGGCGGGGGAGAAGCGGGGAGTCCGGGCCCGGTCGGTGCCGCGTGATTCCCGCGCGCTGCCTTGCAAACGCGGAGCTTCATCCCGTCCTGCTCGAGCTCGAACTCGGCGATCTGCCGGTCCTCCAGGATCTGCAGGATTTCCTTGAGGTCGCTGAGGTCCAATCGCGCTCCTTCGGTCGGGGGGGTTCCTTTCGATCTCGCAGAAAGCCCCATTATTTGCCCCCCTCGGCAAGGTTGTCAAGGAACGGGCGCGGGCGCGGCGTTACTCGAACTCGCTTTCGAGGCTGAGGCTGGCCAGGCGGAGAACGAAGCGGGCGCGCCCGGTGAGGGCGCCCGGGGAAAGGGCGGCGAAGAGGAAGTAGTCGCGGGTGATCCCCACGAGCAGGGCGATCATCTTCTCCGTCACCACCGTGAGCTCGCGCAGCTCGCCCAGACCGGTGTCGCTGGCCGTGGAAACGCTGGCGCGCAGGAGGGTGGTGTACTCCGCCGCCACCGCGTCCAGGTTGGGATCGGGGTGCACGGTCAGCCGCTCGATGGGGATGCCGTCGGTGCCCATGATCATCAGGACCTGGGTCTCCGGCACCCGCTCCGCGACCCCTTTCAACACGCTTGCGAAGGCAGCCGCCACCCCTTACCCCCTCTTGATCGCCGCCAACATGTCCTCGAAGCGCGCGATCGTCTGCTCCAGGACGCGACGCCGCTCCGCCCGCGGATCGGCGATGGGCCCTCCGGCCGAGAGCGGGCTCGCGGCGGGGGGAGGCCGGACGGCAGTTATCTCCGCCAGCCGCGCCCGCACCCGCTCGTTTGCCGGCTCCCTTTGCAGAAGCTCCTTGTAGACCTCCACGGCCTGGTCCGTGAAGCCCTGCTTGAAATAGAGCTCGGCCAGAGTCGAGGACGAGAGCCCCGGGGCCTCGGCGGGCGGCGGGGCAGGCGGCGGCTCGGGCTCGGGGATCAGGACGGGCTCCCTCGCCGGGGGCGGCGGCTCCAGGGGCAGGGGGGCCACGACCGGGGGAGACACCCTCCGCGCCTCGGGCTCGGCCTGGTCGGTCAGCCGGCGACCGGGGCTGGGCTCGGGTGCGGGGGGGGCCGCGCTCGCCGGCTCGAACGGTGCCTCCAGGTCGAAGCTCACCTCGGTCGTGGGGGTGAACGGCAGATCCAGGGCCAAGGGGGGAGCGGGTGCCGCCTCGGCCGCCCTTGGAGTCTCCGGAGGCGGGGCCGCGGGAGGGGGCGGCGGGGGTGGCGCGGGGGATGGCACGGCGGCAGGCGCCTCCCTAGCCGTTTCAAACGGCGCCTCCAGGTCGAAGCTCGCCTCGCTCGGCGGCACGAACGGCGCCGGGGGCGGAGGCGGGGCGGATGCGGGCTCGGCTGCTCTACTCGTCTCCGTCGGGGGCGCGGCGTCAGGCAGCGGTGGCTCTTCCACCGGGGAGGGCTCGCGGGCGACCGGCGGCGCGGGCACCTCGGGGATCGCGGCCGGGCCGGGAGGGACGGGCGGCCGAGCGGCAGCCGGTGGAGCCGGGGGGGTGGACTTGCGCAGCGTGGGGGCGCCCAGCTTCTCCTCCAGGACGCGGATCTGGGTCTCGATCTGTCGGTCTCCGGGAGCCAAGCGCAGGGTCGCGCGGTACTGCAACAGCGCCGAACCGAGGTCCCCCATGGCCTCCAGGGTCTCCCCCAAGAAGCGGCTGGCCAGGATGTTGTCGGGGGCGCCCCGCAAGACAGCCTCGAATTGGGCGCGGGCCCCGGGAAGATCCCCCGTGTCCAGGAGGGCCCGCCCCAGGGTCATATGCGCGGAGGTATAGGCGGGATGCTGCAGCAGCCCCGTGCGGGCGACACGGATGGCATCCGAGAGCTCTCCCTCCTTGCGGAGCTCCTCCGCCAACTGGGCGAACAGCCGGGAGCCCGGCTCTTTGTCCAGGCGCTTGCGAAGCTCGTCGATGCGGGTGTTCTCGGCCACGGTCCCTCAGGGGCTTCCGCGCCCCGGACTGGCAAGCGCAGAGCGGCGCTGGGTCGAGGTCGCGGCTACGCTATCACGGAGGCCGTGAACGTTCAAAAGGCCGCCGAGCCGCCCGCCTCCTTCAGCGGCCGGGCAGGCCGCGCGTTCTCTTATTCCTGGAGGATCTGGACGGTGCCAAAAACCGGAGAATTCGCGTCGAAGCTGTACGGACGGGCCGATACGGTCGCGAATGTACCCCGGGCGGTGCCCGCGTTGTAGACGACTTGGGCGACGCCGTTGGTGTCCGTCGTCACGGAGACACCCGTTTGGAGGAGACCCACCAGGATGCTTCCCGCAATGAGGAAGCCGTCCCCGCGCACGAGCTGGACGAAGACGGCCTTGCCGGGGGCGGGAGCGCCGTTTTGATCCCGGAGGGTTATCCTCACGATGGACTGGCTGATGCCGTCGGCGTTCAGGACGTCGGGGGTCGCCGTCAGCTGCACGGAGAGACCCAGTTCGGAGGGCCCGATGAGACCAGGGACGGAGACCCTGTCGAGCTTGTCACATCCGCTCAGCCCGAGGATCAGAGCAAGCGGCCACAGACGTCTTTGAGTGCTGGAAAGTCGCATGGCAGCCTCTCTCCCCTAGCCGGTTATGGTGGGCGTCGCGCAGGCGGTCAGCTTGTCCCCGAAATCGGAGAAATCAATCTGCATCCGCCCGGTGGCCGTCATCGTCTGACCAATCGTGGTAACAGCATGGAGGGTGATCTCGGCGATGACGGTTATAACCGGGGCCCCGCTGTTCCCGCCCACCAGCTGGAGAAGGGGGGGCTCCAGCTTGGCCTGCCGGCGGACCACCTCGATGGGTATGGCTACGGCTGCCCCCGAGATCACCTCCACGGCGATGTTCCCGCTGATCGCGTAGGGCACGTCCACCCCCTGCACTCCGCGGCCGTCGGAGCGGAAGTAGTGGACCTCGTA
>DATMQU010000039.1:0-10374 GCA_035566715.1 Vicinamibacteria bacterium | reverse complement strand
CCTCCGCGACCAGCGCCTGGTCACCCTGCCCGCCTCCCTGGGGCCCTTCCACATCCGCCAGCTCCCGGAGGCCTTCAAGCCCACCCGACCCGGAGGCTTCATGAACCCCCCGGGACGCTACGACCGGGATCCCAGCGGCTTCTTCTTCATCCCCACCTACGACGCCAAGAGCCGCAATTTCTACCTGCGCGCCGCCATCGAGGACCCGCGCCCGATCCTGGGGCACGAGGGCATCCCCGGCCACTTCCTCCAGCTCTCCATAGCCCACGCCCTTCCCAACGAGATCCGCCGGGAGCACAGCGACGGCGTCTTCGTCGAGGGCTGGGCCCTCTACGGCGAGGAGATGCTCATGCGGCAGGGCCTTTACCCTGAAGGCTCGGCCGGGCAGGCCCAGGTCCTGCGGCTCGCCCGTTATCGAGCCGCGCGCATCGGGGTGGACGTGAACCTGCACACCGGTCGCTGGACGTTCGAGCAGGCGGTCAAGCATTTCATGGAGGCGGGGGGGCTCGACCGGGAGGCGGCGGAGGGGGAGGCGGCGGGGGCGGCCTCGGAGCCGTCGCAGAAGATCACCTACATGGTCGGCAAGGTGCAGATCATGCGGCTCCTCGGGAAGTACCGCGACCGCGAGGGGGCACGCTTCCGGCTGGGCGCCTTCCACGACGCCCTTCTCGCCAGCGGCAGCCTGCCCCTGTCCATCGTGGAATGGCTGCTCCTCGACGACCCCTCGTCCCTCGAGGCCGCCCAGCGCTAGCCGCGCCGGCGGGGCTGCCCCCCGGACTCAGCGGCCGGATGTCCAAAAGGACGCGTCCGAGCTACTCCAGCCAGTCCCGATCCTTCAGCTTCTTGGGCATGTACTCTTCGGTGATGAAGCTGATCCCGCGACGGGAGAGCGCCTCGAGCTCGAACTTGAGGCCGCTCCTCACCATCTCCTGGATCTCGCGCTGCCAGCGCGCGTGCTTGAACCACGGATACGCGAGCATCTGCTTGGCCCGGTTGTTGTCGCCGTCGTCCATCTTGATGGAGACGTTGCTCGGCAACTGGTACTTGTCCTTGTCGAAGGACGACAGGCCGATGAAGCGGGCGTCGGGTACGGCCATGCGCATCGACTCGTAGGCCAGGTTGATCGAGCCCTGCTTCATGACGCTGTAGATGTAGAACCCCCAGGGGTCGTTGTCGACGAGGACGTAGACGGGCAGCTTGAGCTCGTGGTGCAGCCGCTGCACGAGCCGCCGCACGCCCCGCGGGGGCTGGCCTCCGCCATGAATGATGATGCAATGGTTGCGTTTCCAGAACTTGTCCTCGTTGAAGCGCGTCCACACCGCGTTCTTCTCGATGAGCAGGATGTATTTGGCCTCGTGCTTACGCAGGGTGATGACGTTTTCTTCGACGATCGAGGGCACCGCCCAGCCGCCGGAGCCCATGCGCCGCAGGTCGATGGCGTCGCCGCTGTCGGTGATGGTGATGGGTCCCACCATCGCGCCCTTGCGATCGGCGAACAGGTGCAGCTCCTCGCGCAGGGCGTCCATGGTGACCTCGAGGTCCTCGATGATCGGATCGGACTCGTCCTGGTCCTCGAAGGTGTTCTGCCGCGTGTCGCCGAGGGTGTGCTTGGCCATGTAGTAGAGATCGCGGATGCTCGTGGTCTTTCCCGCATCGATGAGCTCCTTGCAGGCCTCGCTCACCAGAAAGGTCTGCATGAACTTCCGCGCCATCGACACGTTGAAGAAGTAGCGCTTCTGCTTCTGGCTGCCGAGCTCGACGAGCCGCCGCTTCTCGCTCCAATTGACGTTGGCGAGGGAGCGCACGGGGATGTCGAGGAAGGGATTCCTCCCGGTCGCCACCGTCCGCAGCACGCCCTCCGCGAGCTTCTGGATCTTGGCCGTCGTTTTCTTGGAGCTCGCGTCCTTGCGCGCGGCCACCTATTCCTCCTCGTCCTCGGAGCGGGCCCTGCCCTTCTGCTTCGCTTGGCGGGCCTCGAGTTCCTGCGCCTTCTCCTCTTCCTTCATCTCCGCCGCCGTCACTTTGTTCGCGACCTGCAGGAACTCCTTCTTGATGGGAGCGGGCTTCCGCCCCGTGATCTTGCCGATCGCGGTCGCGACCTCTTGGATATAGAGCTCGAAGATGCTGCGCCGCTGCGCCTGGTAGTCGGCGGCCTTGCGTTTCCTGATGAAGGTGGCGAGCTTGCGGCCGCACTCCTGGGCGGCGAGCTGGATCTCCTTCATGATGTCCGGGTAGTGGGCCACGGCCTCCTTCGACTCGCTGGTGAACGGCACCCAGACCGAGGCGATGTGGACGAGAAGGGCCATCGGTCCCACGGGCAGCGACCCCTTGGGCTGGCTCAGCTGGTAGTTGCGCCAGTCGGTGCGCACGATGCCTTCGGTGATGCCGCAGGCGCCGCGCTGGAACAGGAGGGGGACGCGGTTGGCGAAGCGGAAGAGCTCGATCGTCTTGTCGGGGGGCCAGCTCCCGCCGTAGGCGAGCCCCACTTCCACCTGGAAGGGGTTGCCCCGGTACACCTTCGGCGAGCGGGTCACCGTTGCGATGAAGTAGTTGTGGCCCTTGATCTTCTCGACACCCTCCTCGGGCGGGGCGTCGGGGATCGACGGCTGGGCGGTCTCGGGCTCCGCCCTGGCCAGCGATTTTCCGGCCGCCTTCTTCTCCTTCTTCTTGGGCTTCATCGCCGCCGAATCGAGATCGAGCTGGGCGTTCTCGTCCCCGCTCTCGCCCTCGCTCTCGATCACGTTCAGGAAGCTGACGAGCCCTTTCTTCATCAGCTCGTCCCCGATCGGGCTCAAGCAGTTCGTCGGGGGGTTCATGAGCTTCGTCTCGGCGATCGCCTTGTGCAGTTCCTCGGCCATGACGCGGGTCGCGCCGAGGACGCGCGGGCGCACGGGCTTCTTTCCCCATGGCACCCTGGCCAGGATCTCTCCCGCGGCCTGGGTCGAGACGCGGCTGAAGCTCGCCTGCAGGAAGCCGCGGACGTCGTGGCTCTTCGACTCCCGCGCCATGAGCATGAGCGCGCCCAGCTCGACGCCGTGGGGGTGCGGCTTGATCTCCAGCGCCTCCTTGGGCAGCTCGGTGGTGGCCCGCGGAAAGCTCAACGTCTCGTTGCCCGGCTGATCGGCGTTCGCGCGCTGGGCGGCACCGACGGGCCGCGTGTAGTGGATCGTCGCGTGCGGGTTGGCGAGAGCCGTGTGCTCGACGTAGCGGTTGACGAATCGCTGCCCCTGTTGCCAGTTGGCGACGATCTCGAGCTCGACTCGCGTTCCGTGCTCCTGATGCCATTCCTCCATCGTCTCGTCGTGGGTGACGACCGGCTCGTTCTTGCGGGTGTCGAGCTGGATCTCGAAGACGTGGGCCGCCTTGCGCTTGCCGACGCGGCTCGTGACGCGGATCGGCTTTCCCGTGGTTAGCTGGCCGTACATGGCCGCCGCCGAGATGCCGATGCCCTGTTGCCCGCGCGAGTTATGGCAGGCGATCGCGCCGTCTCCGGCGACGAAGTTTTCGTGTCCGGGGACGGAAAGGTCGTAGACGAAAGGGTTCTCCGAAGCGACCTGGGTCACGTCGACGACCCGGAGCAGGCAGAGGTCCGACGCAACGAACGATCCGACCGCATCGATTTCGCGCTTGAGGTCGTCGATCTTCGAAGTGGCAGCGTAGCCATCGTCGTCAACTTTGGAGAGGTATCCCCGGTTGACCAGGTGCAGAGCAAGGTGCCTGGTCACACGCCCGCCGGCCAGCCATGTGAGGTCGGCCAGCCCGTAGCTGACCCCCGGGACGACACCCATGACGATGCCGAGGGACTTGCCAGCCCCCGCCGGGCCCGTTTCCAGTCCCACTGCACGCAAAAGCGACTCTGGCTCCGAGTTGACTCGCGTACCCGCGTCCGCATCCGCTAGCACCAGCTTTTGTGCGGGGAACAAACGATAGCGATTCCTCCGGTTCCCGAGCCGGGCCCGCTTGTAGATGTGTGATGCGCCGACATCGAAGCCGTAGACGTCGAGCCTCCATGCCGTCGACACCTTGCGTCCCAAGCCGCGGTATCGAACAGGGCCGGTACGCGACGGGACCACCCCCTGCAGTAGCCACAGCATCTCGACGTCTTCGATCAGCGCCCGACTTGCGGAAGTGAGCGTCAGGACGTCACGCGTCTTCACCCGGTGTCCGTCGCCGAGGTACAGGCCGTCGAGGAAGTGCTGCCGCAGGTCGCGGTCGGCGCGGAAGACGAGCTCTGGCACCCTCTTGTTCCTGGCGCCACGCCCGCACCAGCCCGGAAACAGCAGGGACGTGAGACCCCCGAAGAGCTTCACACGCACCGCATTGCGAGCGTGTGCCTCGACCGTGGCCGACAGGCCGAGCGACTGCGCCGTGGCGACCACCTCCTCGACGAGGTTCGTCTCACGGGATGAGAACGTGAACCCGACTTCGCGGGCGTCGCAGTGCCCCTCCGCCACGTAGAGGCCAAGGAGGCGCATCAGAGGCTTGCTGAGCTCCCAGGTCACGGGAGTCTCGTGGACGGCGCCGTGGTGATAGGTTCGCAACCGGCTGCCGGCGCACTCCCCTTCCAGCCCGAGACGTTTCACCAGCAGTACGGGAAGGAAGCGCTTCTGACTGTATCGCGCCCACGAATCGTCGAGAACGTCGATCGTCGTGCCGTCGCGCGCTGCCAGCCGGAAGAGTCGTCTCGATTTGTCCTTTCCGATCTTCCGATGCACGGTCGTAGCACCACCCGCCAGCGCGTCGAACACCGCCTCGGGAACGCCGTAGACGAAGGACCAGCGCGGAGCCAGATCCTCGTCACGGAGGTACGAAATGAGGTTCACGCGATCCAGACGCTCCGGCTCCGGGAGCCGCCGCGGCGCCACGATGTAATCGCCCGCCCGCAGGGAGCGTGCCTCCACCGCCTTAACCTGGCGCAGCGCGGGGTCGTAGGTGAATAGGCTGTGGCAGCCGGTCACGCGAACTCGCTTGCCCCGTTCGGTTCTCACCTGCAGGATTTCGTTCTGCCGCCGGTGCCGAATCACGTGGGAGACGGCCCGCCAGCCGTAGCGCCAGGTGGATGGATCGAATGCCGGGACGCGGATCCCGAGCGCGCTGACGTCCTTGACCTCTTCGCCCTCCGCGAGCAGGCCGTCGACGAGCCGCCCGATGGGCAGCCGCCCGACCTTGGCGTCGCGCTCGACGAGCACGCTTTGATCGGCGGTCAACGACTGCTTCAGCCGATGGAACTTCGAGCCGTAAAGGAGCTTCCCGAATATCTTCGGCACCTCGGTCTTGACGATTCCGGGGCCGTTGTCCTGTACGACCACGAGAAAGCGGCCTTCGCCCTTGGTCAGCTCGGCGTCCCTCGGCCTGGCTTCGAGCGCGAGATCGTGGACCTCGACGTGCAGCTCGGGGAGGATGCCGGCCTCCTCGCACGCGTCGAGCGAGTTATCGACGGCCTCCTTGATGGTGGTGAGGAGCGCCTTCGAGGGGTTGTCGAAGCCCAGGAGATGGCGGTTCTTGACGAAGAACTCGGAGACCGAGATCTCCCGCTGCTTCTTGGCCAGAGACTCGGCGGTGGCGCGCGGGAGGGTCTGGGGGGCTTCGGTTTGAACCGGCCCCGCCTGGGCGGCGGGGCCTCCCGGGGCCGGCTTCTTGGGGGCTGCTCGGGCCGCCCCCGGCGCCGGCTTGGACGGGGCGTCTTCGAAAAGGGCGAGCTGCGGACGCTGGACCTTGCGCCCCCGGGCGGGGGGGGCGGTCTTCTTCTTCAGGGTCGCCGCCTTAGCCAAGCGCTTCGTCTCCTTCCGGCGTCACCGGTCCGGAACAAACCCGTGAGTCTAACACCACCATGAGACAACGGAGGCCGGCCAGGGTAGGTCCTTTTGGGGCGGGGTTTTTGGTTTCAGCCGGAGGCACGGTCGGCAAGGAGAGGGGGGTCGAAGAGGGCCATCTCCTCGGGCGTCGGCGCCTGGAACGTCGCGAACCATCGGGACAGTGCCTCCTGCTCTATGGGCGGGCTCTCCGTCCCCCGGCCTTGAATCCTGTGGAAAAGGACGTCCGGAGGCGCGGAGAGGTAGTGCAGCTCGACGGCCGCGCCCAGGGCCCGGGCTCCCAGCCGCAGGGCATCCCGCTCGGACCGTCCCCAGGTGCCCCATTCGATAATGACGGTCAAGCCGAGCGCGAGGAGCTGCTGACCGAGCGTCCATTGCAGCGCCTCGATCCTCGCGCGCCTCTCTTCATCGTAAAGGTCCAGGGAAAGAGCGGTCATCCACTCGTCGGGTGACAAACGGACCGCACGGAGCCTGCTCTCCAGCAGCTTGGCCCGGGTGGTCTTTCCCGAGCCCGGCAGGCCGCACACGATAATCAATCTCGGTCCCGCGCTGGACCCGTCCATAGGCAGGATTATCCCCGATGGGTCTTCGCTCCGGCAGGGTTGGCGGGATTACCGAGCGACGGCGAACCTCTCCCTCAGGCCCGAGCCCGCTCGTAGGCGGCCACGAAGGCGGGGTCCCGCCGGCGCAGCTTCTCGATGTCGATCTTCTGGCTGCGGGTCATGAGCTCGTAGGCCAACTCCAGGGGCGTGAGGTCCATCCGGGTGTGGGCATTCTCGAACCAGGCCAGGCTGGAGTGGGCGGCCCGCTGGAGGTCGTCGACCACCGGCTTGCGGGTCTGGGCGAAGGTGCCGAGCGCGGCGGCCACGTCCGCCCGTTCCTGGAAACATTGGGCGAGGGCGATCGCGTCCTCGAGGGCGGCCTTGGTCCCGGAGCCGATGGAGAAGTGCGCGGTGTGCAGGGCATCCCCCAGCAGGACCACGTTCTCGTGCTGCCAGCGCTCGTTCTTGACGATCACGAAGTTGAGCCAGCGGACGAAGTTGTTGGTGAGGAGGGGCTCCCCCCGCAGATCGTCCCCGAAGACGTCGGCCAGAAAGGCGCAGGTCTCCTCCTCGGACATCCCCGCGAGGCCCGCTTTCTCCCACGCGTCCCCCACCGCCTCCACGATGAAGGTGCTGGTCGTGCGGTTGAACGTGTAGGAATGGGCCACGAAGAGGCCGGCCCCGCTCTCCCGGAAGGTGAGGGTGAGGCCGGGGAAGAGCCGGCGCGTGCCGAGCCAGACGTACTTGTTCTTCCGCACGTCGAGGGAGGGGCGGAAGGCGTCCTGGTACGTCCGGCGCACGAGGCTGTTCGCGCCGTCCGCCCCCACCAGGAGGTCGCAGGATCCCAGGGAGGCGAGCTCCATGACCGGCGTGCGGTACCGGATCTCCACCCCCAGGGCCAAGCAGCGCCGCTGAAGGATGTCCAGGAAGGCCACGCGCGCGATCCCGGAGAAGCGGTTGCCTCGGATCGAGACCTTCTCCCCTCGGTGCACCACGTCGAGGCTGTCCCAGGTCTCGAAGGCCTCCTTGATCTCTTGGTAGGAGGGCTCGTCGCTGTCCCGGAGGTAGGTGAGGGTCTGGTCCGAAAAGACGATCCCCCAACCGTAGGTGTCGCCGGGACCGTCTCGCTCGAAGACGGAGACCTCGTGACGCGGGTTCCGCTTCTTCATGAGGAGGGCGAAGTAGAGGCCGGCGGGCCCTCCGCCCACGATCGTAACCCTCATGTACGGGCATTATAGTACCCGCATGGGCTTCGACCCACCCGAAGAGCTCAACCTCGCGGACTACTTTCTCGAGGCCCGCCTCCGGGAAGGGAAGGGGGAGAGGGTCGCCCTCCTCTGCGGCGACCGCCGCCTCACCTACCGTGAGGTTCACGCCCTGGCCAACCGCTTTGGCCACGTGCTGCGCCGGATGGGGGTGGGGCCCGAGCAGCGCGTGATCATCGCCCTCCCGGACGGGCCGGAGTACGTGGGCGCGCTCTTCGGCATCCTCAAGGTGGGGGCGGTGGCGGTGATGGTGAACCCCCGGCTGAGGGCGGAGGAGATCGCCCCCTTCTACGCCTTCACCCGGGCCCCCCTCGCGATCGTCCACGCCGAGACCCTGGAGGCCTTCGCGGCCGCGGCCCGCGACGCCCGCTACCTGCGCCGGCTGCTGGTCGTCGGGGGCCGGGCGGCGGGCCATGCCGAGTTCGAGGAGGAGAGCGCGCACGCCCCCGAGGCGCTGGAAACCGCGCCCACCCACCGGGACGACCCCGCCATCTGGCTCTTCTCAGGAGGGACCACGGGCCGGCCCAAGGCCGCCGTCCAGACCCACCTCTCCTTCGTCAACACCACCGAGCTCTATGCCAAGCGGACGATCGGCTACCGCGAGGACGACGTCACCCTCTCCGTGCCCAAGCTCTACTTCGGCTACGCCACCGGCTCGAACCTCTTTTTCCCCTTCTCGGTGGGCGCGCGGGCCGTCCTCTTCCCCGAGCACCCCACGGCCGAGGTCCTCTTCCGGATGATCCGCGCCCACCGGCCGACGATCCTGGTCAACGTGCCCACCATGGTGAACCAGATGGTCTCCCACCCGGGCGCGGCCGGGCAGGACCTCTCCTCGCTGCGCCTCTCCACCTCCGCGGGGGAGGCCCTCCCGCCCGAGCTCTACCGGCGGTGGAAGGAGACCTTCGGGGTTGAGCTGCTCGACGGGCTGGGCACGGCCGAGATGTGGCACATCTTCATCACCAACCGGCCCGGCGACGTGAGGCCGGGCACGCTGGGCCGGGTGGTGGAGGGGTTCGAGGTGAGGGTGTGCGACGAGGAGGGGAGCGAGGTCCCGCCCCGCGAGGTCGGGGCGCTGTGGGTGCGCGGGCGCTCGCGGGCCCTCGGCTACTGGCAGGAGCAGGAGAGGACGGCGGCCTCTTTCCGCGGCGAGTGGGTCGTCACGGGCGACCTCGTCTCCCGGGACCCCGAGGGCTACATCACCTACGCGGGGCGGGCGGACGAGCTCTTGAAAGTGGGCGGCCGCTGGGTCGCCCCCCAGGAGGTGGAGAGCTGCCTCCTCCAGCACCCCGCGGTGAAGGAATGCGCGGTGGTGGGAGCGCTGGACCCCGCAGGCCTCACCAAGCCCCGCGCCTTCGTGGTGGCCCGCGAGGCCCGGACCGGGCTCGAGGAGGAGCTGAAGGCGTTCGTCCGGGAGCGCCTTCCCCCCTACACCTACCCGCGCGAGGTCGTGCTCGTGGACGCGCTCCCCCGCACCCACTTGGGCAAGGTGGACCGGAGCAAGCTGAGGCGCGGGTGAGGGAGGGGGCGCGACCGCGCCCGCGGTCCCCCGCGCCTTGCCACCTTCGCGCCCCGGACCCGTCGGCTCAGTCGCGCGGGTAGTAGAAGCCGAGCCGGCGTTCGAGGTCGGGGGGCAAGGCGGGCAGGGCGGAGCGCGAGATCAAGAACGTCGAGAGGTTGTAGAAGTCGGCGAAGATCTTGTTCCGCTCCACCGTGGCCAGCAGATAGTGGTGGCCGGAGGAGCCCCCGGTCCCGATCTTGGTCCCGATCATGCGGTGGACCATGAGGGCGTGTCGATACCGCCACGTGGAGAGCAGCTCGTCGATGTCCACGAGGGCGGTCAGGAAGCGGAAGGGCAGATGGAGGATGGGCTGGTCCCGGTAGAGATGGATGAGGAGGGCGGCCTGGGTGGCCCGGTGGGAGAGCCGGCGCTGGCCCCCGCTGCGGAGACGCTCGTGGGCCGCCGCATCCAGAACGGCCTGGAAGCCGCCTTCCGTCTCCGCCAGCTCCGTGAGCTGGACTTGCTTCTTGGCGGGGGAGAGGGTGGGGTTGGTCTCGATGGTCCGTCGGTCGGCCGCGAGCATGGCGTCCACCGCCGCGCGGTAGCTGACCCAGAACTCGTAACCGGGCAGCTCCAGGAAAGGCGTGCGCTCCAGCCATTTCTCTACGAGCGCGAAGAGCGAGGGGCCCGAGCCCGACTCGGGCCGCACCTGGCCGGGCGCGGGAGGGGCGCCGGGCTCTCCTTCCGCTCCCGCGCCCTCCGTCCCTTTGAGGCCCAGCTTTTTCTCGATTAGGCGGAACTGCACGCTCTGGAAGCCGGAGGCGGGCAGCAGCAGGTCGCGAAAGTCCAGGAAGTCGAGGGGGGTCATGGTCTCCAGGATGCGGAGCTGGTCGATCAGGAGCTTCTGGATCTCCGCAATCCGCTGCAGGCGCGCAACCGCCACCCCGATGCTGCGCTCGTCCACCGAGTCCTGCCGGAAGAGGTCCAGGACGGAGTCGAGCTCGTGGAGGATCTGCTTGAACCAGAGCTCGTAGGCCTGGTGCACCACGATGAACAGCATCTCGTCGTGTGCGGGCCGGCCGTGCTCGGCGCTCTTGGGGTGCTGGCTGGAGAGCAGGCGGTCGAGCTGCAGGTACTGCTGGTACTCCACGGGCGGGTGGGGCTTGCTCATGATCAAGATGATAAGCTCAGGCCCCGTCCCAAAAACAGGAGGTCGTCATGCGAATCGCGAGTTGGGTGCTGCTGACGCTGGTAGG
>DATMQU010000038.1:0-13948 GCA_035566715.1 Vicinamibacteria bacterium | reverse complement strand
GCCACCAGGTCCATGGCCCCGCCCATCCCCTTCATCATCTTGCCCGGGATCGTCCAGTTGGCGAGATTGCCCTCGCGGTCCACCTGCAGGGCCCCCAGGATCGTGAGGTCCACGTGGCCGCCGCGCACCATGGCGAAGGAGTCGGCGCTCGAGAAGTAGGACGTGCCCGGCAGCTCCGTCACCGTCTCCTTCCCGGCGTTGATGAGATCGGGGTCCTCCTCGCCTGGCCGCGGATAGGGGCCCACCCCCAGCATGCCGTTCTCGGAATGGAGGACGATGGAGACGTCCGCGGGGAGATAGTTGCCGGCCAGGGTGGGCATCCCGATCCCCAGGTTGACGTAGTACCCGTCCTTCATCTCGAGGGCGGCCCGGCGCACGATGCGCTCGCGCTTGCTGTCGACCTCCCCCCCGCCCTGGCCGCGGAGCGTCCGCTTCTCGATCCTCTTTTCATATCTCGGGCCCTGGAAGATCCGCTTCACGAAGATGCCGGGGGTGACGACCGCGTCGGGGTCGAGGGACCCCTCCGGCACCAGCTGCTCCACCTCCGCGATGGTCGTGCGCGCGGCCATGGCCATCACGGGGCCGAAGTTGCGGGTGGTGCGGCGGAAGACGAGGTTGCCCAGGGGATCGCCCTTCCAGGCCTTCACGAAGGCGTAGTCCGCGCGGAGGGCGGTCTCGAGGATGTGGGGCCGTCCGCCGAACCAGCGCACCTCCTTGCCCTCCGCCACCAGCGTGCCGTAAGCGGTGGGGGTGAAGAAGGCCGCCACCCCCGCCCCTCCCGCCCGCATCCGCTCCGCGAACGTGCCCTGGGGGTTCAGTTCCACCTCGATCTCGCCCGCCAAGGCCATCTTCTCGAAGACCTTGTTCTCCCCCACGTAGGTCGCGATCATCTTCCTCACTTGGCGGTTCTGCAGGAGGAGGGTGATCCCGAAGTCGTTGGTCCCCGCGTTGTTGCTCATGAGGGTGAGGTTCTTGACCCCCCGGTCCCTCAGAGCCGCGATCAGGTTCTCGGGAATGCCGCAGAGGCCGAAGCCGGAGACCATGATGGAGGCGCCGTCGGGGATGTCCCTGACGGCCGCGGCCGCGTCCTTCATCACCTTGTTCATAAAAGAAGGGCTCCGGAAAGCCGGGGGGCTCGTCGCAGCCTCGATGATATCAAGGTCGGGCCGCGCTCCGCAGGGCCCTTAGGGCACGGGCGACCTCGATCCGGTTCTGGCCCAGGATCTCGCGCCAGAGCGGGCGCGGGCTTCTGGCCAGCCGGGTCATGTCCCGGAAGCCGGGGCCCGCCAAGCGCAGATGGCGCGCGGCCACGGGGTCGTGGCGGGCGGCGTCCAGGAGGGCGAAGGATACGACCTGAGGGAGGTGGCTCAGGAAGGCGAGGGCGCGGTCGTGGTCGCGCGCGGACACCGTCACCGGCCGGCCCCCCACCGCGCGCACCAGCGCGCGCACGCGGGAGAGGGCGCGGGTTCCGCGCGGCGTGGGCGTGAGCGCCCAGGCCCGTCCACGGAAGAGGTCGGGGGAGGCGGCCGCGAGTCCCCGGCCCTCGGTCCCCGCCACCGGATGGCCACCCACGAACCCGCGCAGGCCCAGCCGCCGCGCCAGTGCGCAGATGGGCCCCTTCACGCTGCCCACATCCGTGATCACGAGGCCGGGCGACGCCCGTCCCGCCAAGCGCCGGAGGAGGGCCAGGTTGGCGCGCGGGGGCGCGGCCAGCACGACAACGTCCGCGCGGCGGGCCGCCGCCTCGGGGGTGGCCATGGTCTGCGCGACCGCCCCCTGCGCGCGGGCGCGCCGCCGCACCCCCGGCTTGTCCACGCCCAGGACCCGGTACCCCGCCCGGGTCAGGGCGCGGGCCAGGGATCCGCCGATGAGCCCCAGGCCGACGATGGCCACTACCGGCCGGGGCGTCCTCACTCCTCCCCCAGCACCCGGCCCAGGAGGTCGGGCTCGCGCCTTAGAAGGAGGCGGGCGCCCGCCGCCAGGAGGGTGGCGTAAATGGCGGCGGCGCCGGCCAAGGCCAAGGGCAGGGTCACGAGCCAGAGCCCTTCCTCCCCCAGAAGGAGGGGGAGCCAAGCCAGGAAAGAGAAGGGAGAGGAAACGAGGAGCGCGCCCATCATCATCGCGGCAGCCACGGCGGCCGCGCCCAGACCGCGGCCCCCGGAGACGGGGCCGTAGGGGTTCCTCCCCGGCGCGGGCACCGTCAACGGGAAGAGGATGGAAAGGAAGTTGTCGACCCCGGTCCCGATCAGCATGGTCAGGAGGGCGACGGCGGCCACGGGGGCGACGAGCGCGGGCGGCGCGAGGAGGGCGGTGGCCAGGAGAAGGAGGAG
The DNA here is from genome assembly GCA_035566715.1 of Vicinamibacteria bacterium. GTDB lineage: Bacteria > Acidobacteriota > Vicinamibacteria > Fen-336 > Fen-336 > DATMML01. The sequence goes on along the minus strand of DATMQU010000038.1, from coordinate 11,618 downwards.
CAGGCTGGGCAAGCGCAGCAGGATGACCCCTGCGTTCTTGGCCGCCAGCACCTTCCAGCGTGGCACCGGGAAGCCGACGAGGAGGATCAGGCCGCGCCGCTCGAGGGCGAAGGCGTTGGCTCCGAAGGTAGAGAGGCCGGTGAGAGAAGCGAGCGCCAGGAGGGCAACGGGGGCCACGCGGCCGGCCGAGCCTTGCCAGACGAGAAAGAGGAGGAGGAGAGGCCCCGCCAGGCTGGTGAAGACCACGGCTTTGAGCCGGGGGTCGCGCCAGGTCACCCGCAGGTCCTTCTCCAGGAGGGCGCCGAAGTCACCCGAGAAGAGCATGGGGGCCGGGGCCCCGGCCGCCCGCCGGGGAGCGCTTCCCAGTTCCAGCTCGCCCCGGTAGATCCGCCGCGCGAGGGATGCCGAGAGGAGCACCGCGCCCAGGAGCCCCCCGCCCGCCGCCGCGAGGTAGAGGAGGAAGGGAAGGGCCTCCCCCCGCCCCGCGTGGACGGCGGCCCGCAGTCCCCAGGCGAAAGGGGAGACGGCAAAGAGGTCGGTGGCCACCACGAAGCCCAGGAGGCCGGACAGGCCCCGGCCCCCGCCGGCCATGAACAGCAGGGGGAGGAGGCTGAGCAGGAAGCCGAGCCCCAGGCCGAAGAAGAGCGCCCGGTCCTGGAGCCTTCGGTTGCGGGCCAGGCCCTGGAGGAGGAGGCCGGTGACCTGGGCGGCGGCGAGCACGAAGAGGTAGGCGAGAGCCACTCCCGCCCCGCAGAACGGAAGCGAGCCGAGCCCGCCCGCCAGGGCCAGGGTCAGTGACAAAAGCACGGGGATCTGGGTCAGGACCGTGGGCTGGAGCAGGTTCGCGCCCAGGGACGCCACCACCAGCACGGGCAAGGGGATCGGGAAGTGGAGCAGGCGCGACAGGTCGTGGGTCTCGCTGAAGGCCACGCCGGCGAGAAGCGGAGACAGCGTCCAAAAGAGGCCGAGCAGGGTGGCCGCGGCGGAGACCACGGGCAGCACCGCCTCCGGCTGCCGGTTCTCCAGGAGGCGGAGGCCGAAGTAGGCGAAGAAGGAGGCGAGCCCGGCGAAGAGGAGGAGCCCGGGAACCGCGAGGAAAAGGCCCAGCATGCGCTCCCGGGCCCCCAGCACCGCGCGCACGTCCATTCGCCAGCGCAGGACGATGAGCGCGATCAGCCGATCCACGAGAGGTCCTGGCGCTGGACGTCGGCCGCCACCAGCTTGAGGAAGACGTCTTCCAGGCTCGCGTCCTGCCCCACCTCACGCTGGGCGCGGATCTCCGAGAGGGTCCCCTGGGCCACGATCCGTCCCCGATCGATGACTGCCACCTCGTCGCAGAGCCTCTCCACCACGTCGAGGACGTGGGTGGTGAAGAAGAGGGTCACCCCCTTGCGGGTCAGCCGCTGCAGGAGGTCCGTGACCACCCGCGCGGAGACGGGGTCGATCCCGTTCAGCGGCTCGTCCAGGAACAGCACCCGCGGGCTGTGGATGAGGGCGGCGGCCAGGGCCAGCTTCTTCTTCATCCCCTGCGAGTAGTCCACGATCAGCTTGGAGCGGTCCTCGGTGAGGCTCAAGAACTCGAGGAGCTCGGCCGTGCGTTTCTGGGTCTCCGCCCGGCCGAGGCCGTACATCCGCCCCGCGAAGTGCAGATACTCCTCCCCCGTCAGGCGTTCGTAGAGGGGCAGCTCCTCGGGCAGGACACCGATGATCCGCTTCACCCCCAGCAGGTCCTGGCTCAAGCGGATCCCCTCTAGGACGGCGTCGCCCGCGGTCGGGCGCAGGAGACCGGTGAGCATCTTGATGGTCGTGCTCTTGCCGGCGCCGTTGGGCCCCAGGAAGCCGAAGAAGCGGCCCCCGCCCACCCGGAAGGACAACCGGTCCACCGCCGTCGTCTGTCGGAAGACCTTGGTCAGCCCCTCCACCACAATGGCGTCGCGGACGCTCATGGCCGACAGTTAACACTTTATCGGGACCTTGCTCAACCGCGGCCCGCGGGATCCCACCTCCGCTCTTTTCCCCCTTTTCTCTCCCCGTCTTTCCCACCCACCCTTGACCCCCTCCCCCCAACGCCGTAGGCTCCCGCGCAGGAGGGGAGGGCCGCGATGACGAAGCGTCGGGGGTTCGCCGGCCTGGTCGGGATGGGCCTTTGGCTGGCTGCTTCCACCCGGGGGGAGGCTCCCGCCGGCCTGCGCGTGGGACCCCCCTCCTGGGCCGCGGACGCCGTCTGGTACCAGGTTTTTCCCGAACGCTTCCGCAACGGCGATCCCCGCAACGATCCTCGCCCCGCGGACCTCCGCGGGGCCTGGCCCCACGACCCCATCCGCGACTGGCGCCTCTCCCCCTGGACCGCGGACTGGTACAAGCTGCAGCCCTGGGAGAAGACCAACGCACGCGACTTCTATTACAACGCTCAGCTGCGGCGCTACGGCGGGGACCTCCAGGGCGTCATCGACAAGCTGGACTACCTCCAGAGCCTGGGCGTGACCGCGATCTCGCTCAACCCCATCTTCGAGGCGCCCTCCCTCCACAAGTACGACACCACGTTCTACCACCATGTCGACAACAACTTCGGACCCGATCCCGACGGGGACCGCCTGATCTGGGCCACCGAGAACCCGCTTGAACCCTCGACCTGGAAATGGACCGCCGCCGATCGGCTGTTCCTGCGCCTGGTGCAGGAGTGCCACCGGCGACAGATGAAGGTGATCCTGGACGGGGTCTTCAACCACGTGGGCCTCACCTTCTGGGCCTTCCGGGACGTGCGCACCAAGCAGGCCCAATCGAAGTACACGGGCTGGTTCGTCATCGACCGCTTCGACGATCCCCGGACCCCGGCCGACGAGTTCGACTACCGGGGCTGGGCGGGGGCGCGGGAGCTGCCGGAGCTGCGCAAGGAGGGGGACAGCCTGGCCGCGGGACCGCGCGACCACCTCCGGGCCATCGTCAAGCGGTGGGGCGATCCCAACGGTGACGGCGACCCCTCGGACGGGGTGGACGGATGGCGGTTGGAGGTGGCGCAGAAGGTCCCCCACGGGTTCTGGCGCGAGTTTCGCAAATGGGTGCTCACGATCAACCCCGAGGCGTACCTGACGGGCGAGGTCTGGTGGGAGGACTTCTCGGCCAACAAGATGTGGAACCCCGCGCCCTGGCTCAAGGGCGACGAGTTCGACGCGGTGCTGAACTACCGCTTCGCGGATGCGGCGAAGGCCTTCTTCATCGATCGCCAGAGTCCCATCGGCGCCACCGAGTTCGACGAGCGTCTGGCCGCCTTGCGCGCCGACTGCCCGCCTCCCACCAACCTCGCCCTCATGAACCTGCTCGACAGCCACGACACCGACCGCCTGGCCTCCCAGATCGTGAACCCGGATCGTCCCTATGGGCACGCGCGGGGACCCCGGGACGATCCCCGTTACGACGTGCGCGCCCCCCGCGCCGAGGAGTGGCGCCGGCTGCGCATGGTGGCGGCCTTCCAGTTCGCCTATCTGGGCGCACCTATGGTCTATTACGGCACCGAGGCCGGGATGTGGGGAGGGGAGGACCCCGACGACCGCAAGCCCATGGTCTGGAGGGAGCTGCGCTACGAGGACGAGGCGACAAACCCCCTGGGCCAGGCGCGGCGGGCCGACCCCGTCCGCTTCGACGAGGAGCTCTTCAAGTACTACCAGAGCCTCGGCCACATCCGGGCCACCCAGGCCGCCCTGCGCCGGGGCACGTTCGAGACGGTCCTGGCCGACGACACGCGCCGGGTCTACGCCTTCGTGCGCGCCTTGGAGGACGACCGGGTCCTGGCGGCGTTCAATGCCTCCGATCGCGAGCAGGCGCTGGAACTGCCCTTCCCCCTGCCCGCCCGCGACCTCCTCTCCGGCCGCCGCTACAAGCCGCGGGGGGGCAAGACCGCGCTAAGCCTTCCCGCCCTGGGGGCGGCCCTGCTCGCGTCCGAGGCGGGCGCGGCCCCCGTTAGCGCAAGCCCACGCTGACGCTGGCCGTCGCCACCGACCGGCTGGCGCGGCGCAGGATGACCCGCACGCTAAAGTTGCCGGATCGGCGATAGACATGGTCAGCGGTGAAGTGCCGCTCGAGCGTTGCTCCCGGCTCGAAGGGGGGGCAGTCCGCCTCGCGGACGCTGCGGGTCCCGTCGTCCCAGTCCCACGGGACCGCCCCTAAAAAGGCGAAGGCGGGAGGGAAGGGTCCCGCCCCAGGGTCAAGGTTGGTAACCAGACTCCCCGAGCGGCTCACCGCGCCTGGGGTCGGTGGGCTCCCGGAAACTGTGGTAGGGTGGGGTAGCTTTTCCCACGGGACCTGCCGGACCCCGCCCTTTCCGGTCGGGGGGACAAAAAACAAATGGTAGAGGGCAAGCGCCCCGAACGCCGCAAGCAAGCGCGCATGGCCCTGCACGTGCCGGTGAGAGTGCAGGGCCGCAAGGGCGACGGCGAGACCTGGGAAGAGATGACGAGCAGCGAAGACGCCTCCTTGGCCGGGATCTCGTTCTGCCTCCGCCAACCGGTGCGGATCGGTCAGGCCCTTCATCTCTCCATGCCCCTCCCGAAGCGAATGCGGCAATATGACCTCACGGATCCGTCCTACCATGTTTACGCGCTGGTGCGGAGCGTCGGCACCGGCACGCCTTCGCGTGTGGGCCTCATGTTCCTGGGCAAGCACCCGCCCCGGGGGGAGACCTCGCTCCCCAGCGGCCTCTTCTTGATGCCGAACGACCCCCGGCCCGACGAACGCCGGCGCTTCCCCCGGACGGAGTCGCGTCTGGGCTTGAAGCTGCGGCGGACGAGCGTCCCCGGCGCGCTCTCGGAGGAGCAGACCTACGCGGAAAACCTGAGCAAATGGGGTGCCCTCGTGAAGACCTCTCTGCCCGTGGCCAAGGGGGAGATGGTGGAGGTCGAGGACCTGAAGGGCACCTTCCACACCCGGGCGGAGATCCGCAACGTCTCCATCGGCGCCGACGGCCAGCCCCGGCTGAACTTGCTCTTCCTCGACCACCCCACGCCGGAGGGTCTCCTGCCCGAGGAGCCGGCCCCCTAGCCGCCGGACGCGGCCGGGATCTTGGCCAGGGGCAGGGTCCGCCCCAGGACGGGAGCGATGACCCGGAGCTCCCCCATGAGCCGGTCGAACTGGTCGGGGTAGAGGCTCTGGGCTCCGTCGGAGAGGGCCTTCTCGGGATCGTTGTGCACCTCGATGAGCAGCCCGTCCGCCCCCGCCGCCACCGCCGCCCGCGCCATGGGGATGACCTTGTCCCGGCGGCCGGTGCCGTGGCTGGGGTCCACCAGGATCGGCAAGTGGCTCAGCTTCTTGACCACCGGGATGGCCGAGATGTCGAGGGTGTTGCGGGTCGCGTTCTCGAAGGTGCGGATGCCCCGCTCGCAGAGGATGACCTGGCCGTTGCCCCCCGCCAGGACGTACTCCGCGGAGAGCAGCCACTCCTCGATGGTGGCGGAGAGCCCGCGCTTCAGAAGCACGGGCCGCCGGACCCGGCCCAGCTCTTTGAGGAGGTCGAAATTCTGCATGTTCCGCGCCCCCACCTGCAGGCAGTCCACGTAGCGCAGCATCATCTCGATCACCCGCACGTCCATGACCTCGCTCACCACGGCCAGGCCCAGCTCATCCGCCGCGTCCCGCATCCAGCGCAGGGCTTCCTCGCCGTGCCCCTGGAAGGAGTAGGGCGAGGTGCGCGGCTTGAAGGCCCCCCCCCGCAGCACCTTGGCCCCCGAGGTCTGCACCGAGCGGGCCACGGAGGAGACCTGTTCCCGCGTCTCCACCGAACAGGGACCGGCCATCACGATCACCTCCGGCCCGCCCACCGGGACCCCCGCCACCTCCACCACCGTGTCCGCGGCCTTGAACGTGCGTCCCACGAGCTTGTAGGGCTCGGTGATCTTGACCACCTCCCGCACGCCGGGGATGAGCTCGAGGGCGCGGGGATCCACCGACCGGCGGGGGGAACCCACCGCCCCCACCACGGTGTGGCTGACGCCGGTGGACCGGTGGACGTCGTAGCCCACATCGACCAGCGTCTCGATGACCTTCTGGACCTGCTCCTCTGTCGCCGTCTGCTCCATCACGATGACCATGGGCTCACCTTTATTAGTCGGGCCTCTCCGGCCCCTTCCCCCCCTGTCCTTCGCCGGCAGCGTCCTCGCGGGGGGGGCCCCCGCGGCGGTCCGCGCCCAGCCGCTCCAGTCGGCGGCCTTCGTCGATGATCCGCTCGAAGACCCTTCTCACCGCCAACGCATCGAGGGGGCCCGGGTTCTCGCGCATCAAGCGCTCCAGGATCCAGGCCTCCCGCTCTGGGGAATAGACGGGCAGGCCCAGCACCCGCTTGATCTTGCCGATCTCCACCGCGCAGGCGGAACGGCTGTTGAGGAGCCCCATGAGCTGGTCGTCTATGGAGTCGATCCGACGGCGCCAGTCCTCGATCTCGGCCACGCTCCCGGGCCCCGCCGGGGCCGGCGTGCGTGCTCGGTCCGCCTCTCTCCCCGGCTCCGGCGCCGCCTTCAGATCGCGCTTCTCAGCCATCTCACCTGCCCCCGGAGGTCTCCCCCCGGGTGCTCCTCCAAGAAGCGCACGAGCGCGCTCCCCACCACGACCGCGTCCGCGACCGCGGCCGCGGCCGCCACCTGCTCGGGGGTGGAGATCCCGAAGCCCAAGGCCACGGGCTCCGCGGTCAAGGCCTTGATCCGCTTCACGAGCGGTCGCGCGTCCTCGGAGAGCGCGCTTCTTTCGCCGGTGACCCCCGTGCGGCTCACCGCGTACACGAACCCGCGCGAGGCCTCCGCCACCCGGCGCAGCCGCTCCTCCGGGCTGGTGGGCGAGGCCAGGAAGACGGTGTCGAGGCCGGCGGGCCGGGCCGCCTCCAGCCAGGGGCCCGCCTCTTCCGGGGGGAGGTCCGTGACCAGGACGCCGTCCACCCCCGCCGCGAGGGCCTCGCCCACCACGCGGGCGAGCCCGTGCCGCAGCAGGGAGTTGAAGTAGCTGAAGAGAAGCAGGGGGATCTCGCTCCGGCGGCGGATGCCGCGCACGGCCTCCAGCACCGCAGGCAGGGTGGTGCCCCGGGCCAGCGCCCTCTCGCTCGCGCGCTGGATCACGGGACCGTCCGCGAGGGGGTCCGAGAAGGGCACCCCCAGCTCGAGCACGTCGACACCCCCTCCCTCCAGAGCGAGCGCGGCCTCGACGGTGGCTTCCAGGGAGGGATCCCCGGCCGTGAGGAAGGCCACGAAGGCCTTGCCGCCCCCCCTCCGCAAACGGTCGAACCGCTCCCCGATGCGGGTCATGACGAGGGGGGGCGCGCTCCGTCGCCGCCCTCCGGCCCCCTCTCGCCGCCCCCGGCGGGGAAGCGCTCGACAATGTCCATGTCCTTGTCGCCCCGGCCGCTCAGGTTCACGATCAGGAGCCGGCCGCGGAGGGAAACGGCCTCGCGCACGAGGAAGGCCAGGGCGTGCGCTGACTCGAGGGCGGGCAGGATGCCTTCCGTCGCCGAGAGCAGGTGGAAGGCGGCCAGGGCCTCCCCATCGCTGGCCGAGCTGTAGCGCACCCGCCCAAGGTCGTGAAGCAGGGCATGCTCGGGTCCGACCGCGGGGTAGTCGAGTCCCGCGGAGACGGAGTGGGTGGGGAGGATGTTCCCCGCCCCGTCCTGCAGAAGGTAGGTGAACGTCCCCTGGAGCACGCCCGCGGACGCGCTCCCGGCCAAAAATCTCGCCGCGTGGTCGCCCGGCGCCCCCGAGCGGCCGCCCGCCTCCACCCCCACCATCTCGACACCCTCGTCGCCGAGGAAAGCGGAGAAGAGGCCGATGGAGTTCGAGCCGCCCCCCACGCAGGCCACGAGCAGGTCGGGCAGGGCTCCGGCCTGGCCCAGGATCTGGGCCCGCGCCTCGTCCCCGATCACGGACTGGAAATCCCGCACCATCATGGGATAGGGATGGGCGCCCAGCACCGAGCCCAGCAAGTAGTGGGTGTGGCGCACGTTCGTCACCCAGTCGCGCATGGCCTCGTTGATCGCGTCCTTCAGGGTGCGGGCGCCGGAGTCCACCCCGCGCACCTCCGCCCCCAGCAGCTGCATCCGCCGGACATTGGGGGCCTGGCGGCGCATGTCCTCCGTGCCCATGTAGACGACACACTCGAGGCCGAGGAGGGCGCAAACCGTGGCCGTGGCCACCCCGTGCTGCCCCGCCCCCGTCTCCGCCACCACCCGCGTCTTGCCCATCCGCTTCACGAGCAGGGCCTGACCGAGGGCGTTGTTGATCTTGTGGGCTCCGGTGTGGCAGAGGTCCTCTCGCTTCAGGTAGGCCCGGCAGCCCAGGCGCTCCGAGAGCCGGGAGGCGAAGGTCAAGGGCGTGGGCCGGCCCACGTAGTCGCGCAGGCGATCGGTGAGCTCCCGGCGGAAGCCGGGGTCGCGCCGCGCCTCCGCGTAAGCCGCCTCCAGCTCGCGCAGCGGCTCCATGAGCGTCTCCGGGACATAGCGCCCGCCGTAGGGGCCAAAATGGCCGGCCGCATCCGGTCTCATCCCTCCGCCCTCCTCACCGCCTCCACGAAAGCGCGCACGCGCCGCGGGTCCTTGCGGCCGGGCGCGGACTCCACCCCGCTCGAGACATCCACCGCGTGCGGGCGCACGACCGCGATCGCGTCCGCCACGTTCTCGGGGGTGAGCCCACCCGCGAGCATGAGGAACCCCACCCGCTCCCCGAGACCACGCGCCCGCGACCAGTCAAAGCTCCGGCCCGTGCCCCCGGGGGCGCCCCCTTCCTGGGTGTCGAGGAGGAGGCCCGCCGCCCGGCCCTCGTAGGGCCGGGCCATCTCGGGGGAGAAGCCGCCGCCCACCCGGAGCGCCTTCAGGGCCCGGCGGTTGAGGCCCGCGAACGCTTCCGGGGGCTCGTCTCCGTGGAGCTGGAGCAGGTCCAAGCCCGCCGCGTCCGCGGTCGCGGCCAGGGTCTCCTGGTCGGCATCGACGAAGACCCCCACCCGCCAGACGAAAGGGGGCAGCCCGGCCCCGATCCGGCGGGCGGTCTCGGGGTCCACCCGGCGGGGGCTCCCCGGCCAGAAGACGAAGCCCAGCGCGTCCGCTCCCGCCTCCACCGCGAGCCGCGCGTCCCCGGGGGAGGTGATGCCGCAGATCTTGACCAGCACGCGGCTCACGCGGCGCTCCCCGCCTGGATCAGCGCGGCCAGGGCCGACCCCGGGTCCGGCGCCCCCATCAGATGCTCGCCGACCAGGAAAGCGTCGAACCCCGCCCCGCGCAGGCGCTTCAGGTCGGCGCCCGTTTTTATACCGCTCTCCGCCACCGCGACCACGTCGTCCGGGATGCGGGGGGCGAGGCGGAGGGCGGTCTCGAGCGAAACCTCCAGGGTGTTGAGGTCACGGTTGTTCACGCCCACCAGCCGGGCCTGGGCATGGAGGGCGCGGTCCAGCTCGGTGGCGTCGTGGACCTCGACGAGCGCGTCCAGGCTCGCTTGCGCGGCCGTGGCGAGCAGCCCCAGGAGCTCGGGGTCGGAGAGGGCGGCCACGATCAGAAGCACCGCGTCCGCCCCCGCGCTGCGAGCCTCCCAGACCTGGTAGGGGTCGACCACGAAGTCCTTGCGCAGGGCGGGAAGAGAGGTGGCGCCCCGGGCCTGGCTCAGGTCTTCCAGGCGGCCCCCGAAGAATTCCGGCTCCGTGAGGACGGAGAGGGCGGCCGCTCCCGCCGCCTCGTAGGCCCGGGCCACGGTGGAGGGCGGAAGCTCTTCGCGGATCACGCCCCGGGAGGGCGAGCGGCGCTTGAACTCGGCGATCAGTCGGGGCCCGCCGGGGCGCGCGAGGGCGCGCGCGAAGGAGCGGGGAGGTCCCGGGGTCGGGCCCGCCGCCAGCAGGCGATCGAGGGGGCAGCGGAGCCGACGCTCCTCCACGCGGGCCCGGGTCCGGACCAGGATCTCGCCCAGCACGCTCGCGCTCATGACCGGGAGATCTCCCCGACCCGGTCCAGGAGGGCGGCCGCGCGCCCGCCGTCGATGGCCTCCGCCGCTTGGCGCACGCCTTCGCGCAGGTCGGCCGCCCGCCCCGCCACCAGGAGGGCGGCGGCGGCGTTGAGCAAGACCACGTCGCGGCAGGGGCCCCGCCCCCCGGCCAGGACCTCGCGCGCGATGGCCGCGCTCGCCCGGGGGTCGCCCCCCTTGAGGCTCGCGGGGTCGCCGCGGGCGAGGCCCGCATCCTCCGGCACCACCCGGAAGGTCCGCAGGCCGCCCGCTTCGAGAGCGGTCACGGTGGTGGGGCCGGCCAGGGTCAGCTCGTCGAGGCCGGAGCCGTGCACCACCCAGGCCCGGCCCACCCCCATGCGCATGAGGCAGCGCGCCATGAACTCCGTGAGCTCGGGCCGGGGGACGCCCACCACCTGGGCGGTGGGCCGCGCGGGGTTGGTCAGGGGACCGAGCAGGTTGAAGGCGGTGCGGACGCCCAGCTCCTTGCGCGGACCAACGGCGTGGCGGGTGGCGGCGTGGAAGCCGGGGGCGAAGAGAAACGCCCAGCCCGCCTCGTCCAGGGAGCGCTGCACCGCCGCCCGCGGGGCGTCGATGCGCACGCCCAGGGCCTCTAGCACGTCCGCGCTGCCGCAGCTCCCGCTGGCGGAGCGGTTGCCGTGCTTGGCCACCGGCACCCCGCAGGCGGCCACCACCAGGGAGGCCACGGTCGAGATGTTGAAGGTTCCCGCCCCGTCGCCCCCCGTGCCGCACGTGTCCACAGCGCCCGCGGCGACGATGGGCAGCGCGCGGTCGCGCATGGCGTGCGCGAACCCCACCACCTCGTCCTCCGTCTCCCCCCGCGCGGCCAGCCCGGTGAGGAGGGCCCCGATCTGGGCGGGGGTGGCCTCCCCATCCATGATGGTCGCCATGGCCGCCCCCGCTTCCGCCTCCGAGAGCCGCTCCCCGCGCGCGACCTTGGCCAGGTGGCGCCCGATGCTGACCCGGGCCCCGAGCCCCAGGAAGTTGCGAAGGAGGTCCTTGCCGGGCGCGGTCAGGATGCTCTCGGGATGGAACTGCACGCCCTCCAGGGGGAGCTCCCGGTGGCGCAGGCCCATGACCACCCCCCCATCGGCCCAGGCCGACACTTCCAGGCAGTCGGGCACGCTGTCCGGGGCCACGACCAGCGAGTGGTAGCGCGTGGCCGTGAAGGGGTTGGGGAGGTCGGTGAAGAGGGTGCGCCCGTCGTGGCGGACCTCCGACGTCTTGCCGTGCATGAGCTTGGGCGCCCGGACCACGCGGCCCCCGAAGGCCTGACCCAGAGCCTGATGGCCGAGGCAGACCCCGAGGAGGGGCACCCGGATCCGCCGGATCAGCTCCAAGCTCATGCCCGCCTGGTCCGGCGTTCCCGGCCCGGGCGAGATTACGACCTTCTCCGGGCGCAGGGCCAGGGCCTCCTCCGCGCTCAGGGCGTCGTTGCGGACGACCCGGACCTCCGCCCCCAGCTCGCCGAGGTACTGATAGAGGTTGTAGGTGAACGAGTCGTAGTTGTCGACGAGGAGGATCATGGGAGCCCCCCCGCGCGGCTCAGGGCCTCGAACATGGCCCCCGCTTTGGCCTCCGTCTCCCGCTCCTCCGCCCGGGGGTCGGAGTCGGCCACGATGCCCGCCCCCGCCTGCAGGGTGGCCC
>DATMQU010000037.1:0-4343 GCA_035566715.1 Vicinamibacteria bacterium | reverse complement strand
CTCAAGCGAGAGGAGCTGGCGCGATACGGCCTCACGGTGGCCCAGGTCCAGGACGTCATCCTCTCCGCGGTGGGGGGCGAAAACGTCACCACCACCATCGAGGGCCGCGCCCGCTTCCCCGTGAACGTGCGCTACCCCCGGGAGCTGCGGGACGACCTGGACCAGCTCGGGCGCGTGCTCGTGATGACCTCCTCGGGAGCCCAGATTCCACTCTCCCAGGTGGCGGAGATCAAGTTGGCCCTCGGCCCCTCCATGATCCGGAACGAGAACGGACTTCTCGCAGGCTACGTGTTCGTGGACATGGTGGGGAGCGACATCGGCGGCTACGTCGAGCGGGCCAAGGAGGCGGTGGCCAGGAGAGTCGCGGTCAAGCCCGGCTACTCCCTGGAGTGGAGCGGCCAGTACGAGAACATGCTGCGGGTGCGGGAGCGTCTGAAGCTGGTGGTCCCCATCACCCTCTTCACTATCTTCCTTCTGCTCTACATGAACACCGGCTCCTCCCTGAAGGCGGGGATCGTGATGCTGGCCGTGCCCTTCTCGATGGTGGGTGCGGTTTGGCTCATGTACGTCCTGGGGTACAACGTCTCCATCGCCGCCTGGGTGGGGATGATCGCCCTCATGGGGCTGGACGCGGAGACGGGGGTCTTCATGCTGCTCTTCCTGGACCTTGCCTACGAGGAGGCGCGGGCTCAGGGCCGGCTCCGGTCCCCGGCCGATCTCCGGGAGGCAATCGTCCACGGGGCGGTGAAAAGGGTGCGGCCCAAGATGATGACGGTGACCGCGGCCTTCATGGGCCTCATGCCCATCATGTGGTCCATGGGCACGGGAGCGGACATGATGAAACGGGTTGCCGCGCCCATGGTGGGGGGCCTCGCCACCTCCTTCCTGTTGGAGCTGCTCGTCTACCCGGTCGTCTACTTCCTGTGGAAGGGGCACACCTTGGTGGGAGAGGCCTCGGCGGTACCGGCCACGGCCTCCGTGGCGGCGGCGCCCCTCCAGGCCGGGGGCGGACAAGGGAGGTTGTGATGCGGCGGCAAGCCGGGGGCAGGCTCCACGGGCGGGCGCGGGCGTTCCCCGGAACCTCCACCCGTCCATGAGCCGACCGGGTCGATCGATCGTGCTCGTCGCCCTCGTCCTGGTCATCGCCGGCGTCGCCGGTCTGGGCGCTTTTCTGTCTCACGGGATCAGTGCCCGCGGGGAGCCGTGGGCGGTCGAGGGGTTTGTGGCCCGCCGCCTGCGCCACCTCGCGATCCCGCGCCAGGCGGGGGAAAGGGTCAATCCCGTGACCGCGACCCCGGACGTGCTCGCGCAGGGCCGTGCCCACTTCGCCGACCACTGCGCCTCCTGTCACGGCAACGACGGGAGCGGCCGCACGGCGCTGGGTGGGGGGCTCTATCCGAAGGCCCCGGACATGCGGCTCGACGAAACCCAGCGGCTCGCGGACGGCGAGATCTTCTACATCATCGAGAACGGGGTACGCTTCACGGGCATGCCCGCCTGGGGGTCCGGCTCACCGGGGGACGAACGGGATACCTGGGCCCTCGTCGTCTTCATCCGGCACTTGCCCCAGATCACGCCCCCGGAGCTGGAGGAGATGAAAGACCTGAACCCGAAGAGCGCCAAAGAATGGGCGGAGGAGGAGGAAGTCCGGAGATTCCTGTCTGGGGGGGAGGATAGCCCCCGGAGCGGACATTGAGGAGGAGGCGGGTATGAGGGAATGCTTCGTCAGGGGGGGGCTGGGCGCCGCTGCCCTTGTGCTTGCCGGGGGCCTCTTGGCCCATGAAGGCCACGAGCACCGGGTCATGGGAACGGTGGCGGCGGTGGAGAGTGCGCGCCTGGCCGTGACCGACCGCGATGGGAAGAAGGTCGAGATTCTCCTCTCGGGCGACACAAAGTACAAGAGAGGGAAAGACCCGGCCGGCGCATCGGACGTCAAGGTGGGGGAACGCGTCGTCATCATCTATACCGAGGAGGGGGAGCAGAAAAAGGCCAAAGAGGTTCTCCTCTCCACCACGCCCCCGGCCAAGCCAGCGCCGAAGTAGGCGGGGCCCCCCGGACCCTGATCGCCGTCGCTTCTCGCGGCTCCGAGCGCTCTTACCGGTTGAGGAGGCCCTTGAACCGGTCGACGGCCTTCTTCTCGACCGCCTTCTTGGCGCCCTTGCGCGCCTCGCCCATGAGGGCGTTGGTGTCGGGCACAACCCGCGGCTGGAGCTCGGTCCCGGTGATCTTGAACGGTATGGCCACCCAGCCCTTCTCGTCGGTCAGGCCGTCGAAGACCTCGTCCGGCACGCCCGCGATCTTCAGCCCCTGACGGGGAGTGCGCGCGATCAGGCTCATCCCGATCGCCCCCTCCAGGCTCGACCAGCCCTCGCAGTCGAGGCCCAGTTTCTCGGACTCGATGGGAAAGCGGTCGAACGAGATGCGGTCGTTCTCGGCCCGGAACGTGGTCTGGGTGGCCTTGTAGGGGGACCCGGCTAGGCTCGTCCGGCCCAGGGTCTTCTCGATCCCCGCCAGCAGGGGCGTGGCGGGGAGCTTCCCCGCGGCGAGCTTGAAGACGCCCGTCCCTTTGAGGCCGGCCGACTCCACGCCCTCGCCTTCCCCTTTCATGTCCAAAGAGCCGGGGCCGAACCCGCCCCCCTTGCCCGCCCCCGCCGCGACGTTGATGTCCAGGTCCCCTTTGAGGGTGAGGGTGTAGCGTAGGGGAGTGCGGGCGAGCTCGGCCGTGAACGCGGCCTCGAACCGACCCTCCTCGGTGGTGAAGCGCACCCCCCGCACGTCGAGGTGCCCCTTCTGGAGGCGCAGCTCGCCCCGCAACCCGCGCACGTGCGTGGTCGCGAACGCGATCTCGTCGATCCGGAGCTCGCCCTCCCCGGAAAGGCCGGCCGTCACGCCCTCCGCACCCGGATCGAGGTCCAGGTTCCGGAGGCGGAAGTCGAGCCCCTTCAGAGTGGCGGTCGGTTGCTTCTGGCCCTCGGTGAAAACCTCCATCGAGGCGCGGCGGAACGCGACCTCGGAGACCTGGACGGCGAGGGCGGCCGCGCCCTGAGAGGGGGTGGGCCGGGCCCGAGCGGGGGCCCCGGTCATCCCTCTGGCTGCACTGGGCATGGTCACTTTCACCCGCAGGCCGTCCACCAGGACCTGGTCCACGGCCAGAGTTCCCGCGAGCAGCGGCAACCACCGGTGCTGGAACACCAGCCGATCCACGTGCACCTCGCTCCGGACGGGCGCGGTGGCGGCGGCCTCCACTCCCTCCAGCACCAGGCCCCGCAAGAGGTTCAACCGGAAGGCCTTCGCACTGAGCTGCACGCCCGTGGCCCCGCTCGCTCGGTCGAGAGCGGCCTTCCCCAGGCGGGGTGAGTCGAAGTCCATGAGGAGCAGTATGAGCAGCAGCCCCAAGAGAAGGCCGCCGGCGATGGTTCCCGCAATCAGGACCTTCTTCATCGGGCAGATCCTCGGGTACGAGCGATTTGGAAACGCACGATCGCTTTCGGCGGGCCCGCGGCGCAAGCCTCGGGCGTGGGGGTGGCGGCGGGGGCCGGCGCAACGTGACCACAACCGTCGGCCAGGACCAGGGTCTGAATGAGGCTGTCTTTCCGCATCGGGCCTCCCAGTACCCTCGAAGCGAAGATCAATCACTTGGAGGGCGGCACATCATTTTACGTCCCTTCAAGCCGCCGCGCGCTTGGAAACGGCGCCGCAGTCGCGGAGAATGCGATGTTGCCGGGTGGGAGGCCTGCCCGGGAAAGGTCACATCGTGCGTTACGGCCCGTTCTTGGCTCTCGTCCTCCTGCCCTCGGTCCTCGCCCCCGGCTGCGGGGGGGCGCAGCCCGCGACCCGGGCCGCCGGCGGCGGTCAGTCACTCACGGTGCGGGTGGCGCCGGTCGTGGTCCAGGACGTCGTCTACCAGATCAAGGCCCTGGGCTCCCTCGAGGCCCAGGACCTCGTCCACGTCACCGCCGAGGTGGAGGGGGCGGTGAGCGACGTTCGCTTCCACGAGGGCGACCGGGTCACGCCGGAAACGGTCTTGCTTCGCATCGACCCCGAGCGATACCGGCTGGAGGCGGAGGGAGCCGAGGCCACTTACAAGAAGACCCTGGCCGACCTCCACCGGGCGGAGGGGGACCTCCAGCGGCGCGAGGACCTGGCCCGCGACAAACTGGTCGCGCCCGAGGAGCTGAACCGTTCCCGGCAGGAGACCGAGCGCTTGAGCGCGGAGACCGCCGCCGCCAAGGCGGCCTCGGAGTGGGCGCGGCAGAACCGCCGGCGCTCCGAGGTGCGACCCTCCCAGGCCGGCGTCATCAACACCCGGGCCGTGGACACGGGCGAGTTCGTGAAGAACGGCA
>DATMQU010000036.1:0-2628 GCA_035566715.1 Vicinamibacteria bacterium | reverse complement strand
GCGTCTTGGATGCGGACTGCCCCTCTCGCCGTTTCCTCGCCCGCCTGGCCGACAAGTGGAGCGTGCTCGTGATCTACGCCCTCGAGGACGGCCCGCAGAGAAACGGCGAGCTCCGCCGGATGATCGGCGGGATCTCGCAGAAGATGCTGACCCAGACCCTGCGCAACCTGGAGCGGGACGGTCTCGTGGCCCGCAAGGTCCACGCCATTGTTCCGCCGCGGGTGGACTACGCGCTCACGCCCCTCGGCCGTTCCCTGGTCCGGCCCCTGGCCGTGTTTTGCGAGTGGGCGGAGCGCCACCTCCCCCAGATGATGGCCGCCCGCCGACGCTACGCGCCGAGAAAGCCGACGCCGGAGAGAGTAGCCGTCCAGGGACGGTAGGTTCGGGGCCGGGAAGGTACACCTCGCGCCGGCTCCGTCCCCGAGGGGCGGTCGGCGCGGGGGATGATGCTAAAATCACCGTCCCATGGCCACGGCCACCGCGAAAACGGCGGGGATCCTCACCGCCTACGAGCCCGTCATCGGCCTCGAGGTCCACTGCCAGCTCCTCACCCGCACCAAGCTGTTCTGCTCCTGCCCCAACCATTTCGGCGACGAGCCCAACACCAACGTCTGCCCGGTCTGCCTGGGCCTGCCCGGGGCTCTGCCCGTCCTCTCCCGGCACGCCATCACCCTGGCCCTGCGGGCGGCCCTCGCCACCTCCTGCACCGTCCACGAGACGTCGATCTTCGCCCGCAAGAACTACTTCTACCCCGACCTCCCCAAGGGCTACCAGATCTCGCAGTACGAGCGACCGCTGGCCACGGATGGCCACGTGGAGATCCCGGGGGGCGGCGCCTTCCGCCAGGTGCGCGTGCAGCGCATCCACGTGGAGGAGGACGCGGGCAAGCTGCTCCACGAGGGCTTCCCCTGGTCGGCGGAGAAGAGCGGGGTCGACTTCAACCGCAGCGGCATCCCCCTGATCGAGATCGTGTCCCATCCCGACATGCGCAGCGCGGAGGAGGCCCACGACTACCTGACCGCGCTCAAGGCCGTGCTCCTCTATGCCGAGGTGTCCGACGGCAACATGGAGGAAGGCTCGCTCCGCTGCGACGCCAACGTCTCCGTGCGCCGGCGGGGCACGGAGCCTCTCGGCACCCGCACCGAGATCAAGAACCTGAACTCTTTCCGGAACGTGGCCCGGGCCATCGACCACGAGGTGGCGCGCCAGGTGGCGGTGCTGGAGGCGGGGCAGAGAGTGGTGCAGGAGACCCGGCTCTGGAACGCCGACCGGTCCGAGACCGCGTCCATGCGCTCCAAGGAGGAGGCCCACGACTATCGCTACTTCCCGGAGCCGGACCTGCCCCCCCTTGTGGTCACCCGGGACTGGATCGAGGAGGTGCGGCGCTCGCTCCCCGAGCTGCCCGCGGACAAAAGGCGCCGCTTCGTGGCCGCGTATGGGATCCCGGACTATGACGCGGGGGTCCTGACCCTCTCCCGCGAGGTGGCCGACTACTACGAAGACGTGGCCCGGGAGAGCGGCAGCGCCAAGGCCGCCTCCAACTGGGTGATGACGGAGGTCCTGCGCAAGCTGAAGGACGACGAGCGGCCCCTGGCCGCCTGTCCGGTGCGGCCCGGTCAGCTGGCGCAGATGATTAAGCTCATCGACGCGGGCACGATCAGCGGGAAGACCGCCAAAGACGTATTCGAGAAGATGTGGGCCACGGGCGAGGGAGCAAAGCAGATCGTGGAGCGCGAGGGCCTCCTCCAGGTCTCCGACGAAGCGGCCATCGAGGCCGCCATTGCCGAGGTCATGGCGGCCAGCCCCGGCCAGGTCGATACGTACCGGAAGGGCAAGACCGCCACCTTCGGCTGGTTCGTGGGCCAGGTCATGAAGAAGACGGGGGGCCGGGCCAACCCCCAGGTCGTGAACGCCCTCCTCAAGAAGGCGCTGGAGGGGAAACCCTGAGGGGGGAACTTCGACGAAGGAATCTCGTACGTAAGCAGGGGCTTTTTGTCTCGCCGTTCAACCCCATTAGAGGAGCTTAGGACATGCACGTACGCTTTCTAGCCGTGGCGGCCGCTGTCGGCGTGAGCGCGGTCGCTTTCGCCCAGTCCCCGAACCCGCGCGGCACGGCCAGCGCCCCCTTGGGCGGCAAGACGGTCACGATCGAATACGGCCGACCCGCCCTCAAGGGGCGAAACCTCGACCAGTTGCTGGGCGAGCTCCCGGCCGACCGCATTTGGCGGGCGGGCGAGAACCAGGTGACGACTTTCACCACCGCGACCGACCTCATCGTGGGCGGCAAGAAAGTGCCCGCCGGCAAGTACACCCTCTACGTCTACGCCCCCGCCACCGGCGACTGGGCCCTCGTCCTCAACAACGACCCCGGGCAGCCCCTCGGCCAGATCTGGGACAAGGCCCCCGAGGAGCTGAAGAATGCGCCCTGGCCTCACTACCGGGACTACCAGAAGAGCATCGCGGACAAGGAGCTTGTGCGCGCCCCCATGAAGCCGACGCCGGGGGGTCCGCCCGCGGATCTGTTCACGATGACGCTCAAGCCGACGCCCGACGGCGCCACCCTCAACCTCGCCTGGGGCGAGAAGAGCTGGTCGCTGGACCTGAAAGCCGCCAAGTCATAGGAAGACG
>DATMQU010000035.1:0-3073 GCA_035566715.1 Vicinamibacteria bacterium | reverse complement strand
ATGTTGAGTTCTGTGGAATTCATCGCCGGCAACCATCATGGGCAGGCCCTGGGATATGAGCAGGGTGGCGAGAAAATTGCGAATCTGCCTCTCGCGAAGGGCGTTGACGCCGGGATCATCGGTTGGCCCTTCAAAACCGCAATTCCAGGAGCGATTATCGGAAGAGCCGTCTTTGTTGCCCTCGAGATTGGCCTCGTTGTGCTTCTCGTTGTAGCTGACGAGGTCCTGGAGCGTGAAGCCGTCGTGGCTGGTGACGAAGTTGATGCTGTGGTAGGGCGCCCGGCCCGAGCCGCGGTAGAGGTCGGGGCTCCCGGCCAAGCGGGTGGCGAGGAGCTGGGCGATACCTCCGTCCCCCCTCACGAAGCGCCGGACCTCGTCGCGGAACTTGCCGTTCCATTCCGCCCAACGGCCCCAGCTCGGGAAGCTGCCGACCTGGTAGAGCCCGGCCGCGTCCCAGGCCTCGGCGATCAGCTTGGTGTGGGCGAGCACGGGGTCGGCGGCGATCGTTTCCAGGAGGGGGGGGTTGGGGAGGACCGAGCCGTCCCGCCCCCGGCCCAGGATTGAGGCCAGGTCGAAGCGGAAGCCGTCCACCCGCATCTCCGTCACCCAGTAGCGCAGAGAGGTCAGGATCATGAAGCGGAGAACGGGATGGTTGCAGTTGGTGGTGTTCCCGCAGCCGGAGTAGTCCAAGTAGCGGCCGGTCTTGGGGTCGAGGAGGTAGAACGTCGGGTTGTCCAGGCCGCGGAAACAGAAGGTGGCGCCGCGCTCGTCCCCTTCCGCGGTGTGGTTGAAGACCATGTCCAGGATCACCTCGATCCCGGCCTCGTGCAGGGCCTTCACCAGGGCCTTGAACTCCCGCACGGCCCCCCCCTGCTCGCCGTTTCCGGTGTAGGAGGCCTTGGGGGCGAAGAAGGAGACCGGCTGGTAGCCCCAGTAGTTTCGGAGCCGCTGGCCGCTCAGGAGGTTCCGGCGGGGGTTGTCGCACTCCTCGAACTCGGTCACCGGCATGAGCTCCACCGCCGTGACTCCCAGCTCCTTCAGGTAGGGGATCTTCTCCACCAGAGCGCGGTAAGTGCCGGGATGGGCCACCCCCGAGGACGGGTGCCGCGTGAACCCGCGCACGTGCATCTCGTAGATGACGGAGTCGGCAAGAGGGATGTTGAGCGGCTGCTCGAAGCCCCAGTCGAACTCCTCGTCCACGACCCGGGAGCGCAGGCGCTCGAGCCGGCCCCAGGGGCCGAATGGATCCCCCTCCCCCCAGGTCTCCAGGCCCGCCACCGCCTTGCCGTAGGGGTCGATGAGGACCTTGCCGCGATCGTAGCGATAGACGGCGGGCTCCGGATTCGGGTCCCGGTGGGCACGGTATCCGTATTCGATCCCGGGATCCAACCCCCGGAGGAAGGCATGCCAGACGTCGCCCGTGCGGTTGTAACGGGGGTCGAGGGGTAACTCCAGAACCGGCTCCGGCTCCCCGGGCAGGAAGAGCACGAGGGTGATGCCGGTGGCGTGCCGCGAGAACACGGAGAAGTTGACGCCGTCCCGGCGGGGCGTGGCCCCGTAGGGAAGGGGATGGCCACGGCCGACGCCGAAGTCGTCGCCCTTGATGATGCGCAGGAGGTTCTCCCGCGCGCGCTCCCGGCCGCTCTTTTCCAACATGGTCTGATCCCGGCGCGAAACTGCGCCGGCGGAGATGGTATCCTGCCCCGGCCATGAAGGGTATCGTCCTTGCCGGTGGCTCGGGCACGCGCCTCTTCCCCGTGACCATGGCCGTGAGCAAGCAGCTCATTCCCGTCTACGACAAGCCGATGATCTACTACCCGCTCTCCACCCTCATGCTGGCGGGGATCCGGGACATCCTCGTGATCACCACCCCCCACGAGCAGGACGGCTTCCGGCGTTTGCTCGGGGACGGGGGGCAGTTCGGCATCCGGATCGTCTACGCCTCGCAGCCGAAGCCGGAGGGCCTCGCCCAGGCCTTCATCATCGGCCGGGACTTTGTCGGCAGGGACGGGGTGGCCCTGGCCCTGGGGGACAACATCTTCTACGGCAACAACCTCGCCGAGATCGTGCAGCGCGCGACCAAGCGCCAGAAGGGGGCAACCGTGTTCGCCTATCGGGTGCGGGACCCGCAGCGCTACGGGGTCGTCGAGTTCGACGCCGGCGGAAAGGCCGTGGGCCTCCAGGAGAAGCCGGAAAAACCCCGCTCCCCCTATGCGGTCACCGGCCTGTACTTCTACGACAACCGGGTGCTGGACATCGCGAAGGGCCTCAAGCCCTCGGCCCGCGGCGAGCTCGAGATCACGGACGTGAACCTCCACTACTTGAAGGCGGGCGACCTCCACGTGGAGATGCTCGGCCGGGGCATGGCTTGGCTCGACACCGGCACCCACGAGTCGCTCCTCCTGGCCTCCACGTTCATCCAAGCCATCGAACAGCGGCAGGACCTCAAGGTGGCCTGCCTGGAGGAGGTGGCCTACAAGATGGGGTACATCCAGGCGCAGGACGTGCTGCGCATCGCCCAGACCATGGACAAGAACGAGTACGGGCAGTACCTGCGGCGGCTCATCGAAGAGGAACGCGCGTGAGCCCGGCGAACGGAGTCCGGGGTGGGGTCACGGCCGTCCTCCTCGGCCTGGCCACGGTCTTGGGCCCGGCCGCCCAGGCCGGAGACGTGGAGCGGCTGGTGGCCGCGCTCGTGGGCGAGACGCCCCTCCTGGAGGACGTCCGGACGCTCACCGACGAGGTGGGGGGCCGGCCCACCGGCGCGGCCGCCAACCTCCGGGCGGTGGAGTGGGGACTCGCCCGCTTCCGGGCGGGGGGCGTGGAGGCGCGGGCGGAGGCGTTCACGATGCCGGCCCGGTGGCTCGAACGCTCGGCGCGGGCCACGGTGACGGGTGCCGTCACCTTCACCCCCCAGGTGGCGGCCATGCCGTTCTCGACCGCGACCCCGCCCGGGGGCCTGCAGGCGCCGCTGCGGGACGGGGGTGCGGGGTCGGTCAAGGACTTCGAGCGCCTGGGCGCCGCCGCCAAGGGCGCGTTCGTCCTCGTGGAGACCCCGGAGCTCCTCGACCTC
>DATMQU010000034.1:0-9495 GCA_035566715.1 Vicinamibacteria bacterium | reverse complement strand
CGGGCGGGGGTGCCCGCGGGGGGGGTGGGGGGCGGCACCGCGGGCGCGCCCGGCCGGGCCGCGGGCGGGCGGGGGGGGGCCGCGGGGGCGGCCTCCCGGAGGCGGATGAGGCCGGTGGCGATCAGGCCGTAGAGCATCTTGGCGGCGTCGAAGACGGAGAGCCCGCTCGCGGCCGCGATGGCCTTCACGGTCCGCTGCCCGTCGATCTTGGAGAGGATCAGCCACTCGCTGGTGTTCAGGTTGATCTGGCCCTCCCGGTTCTCCTGCACCACGAACTCCGGCACCAGGTCGGTGGAGGGGATCTTCTTGGAGAGCACCCGCCACTCGTCCAGGCGGCGGGCCGCCTCCATGAGGAGGTTGGTGTTGCTCTTGGTGATGGTCTTGAGCTCGGTGGCGGGCCCGGGGTCGAAGCGGAACTCCCCCTGCCTCCAGATGGCGAGGGCGTAGACGGCCTCCTCCCCCGAGGTGTCCTCGTTCTGGGCGTGGACGATCTTGCCCTCGTTTAGGTAGATCTCTCCCTTGAGGGCCCCGTCCGTCAGATGGAAGACGCCAGTCTTTCCGCTGACGCTAATAAGCTGAATGATGTCCGGGAGATGAAGCTCAGCGAGTGAGCCTTGGAAGGCCATGGCTAGAAGGCTCTCCGAGCTCTAAGGTTTCAAGAGGTTCCCGAGACGGCGCCCTGTGCTAACTCTCGCGGTTGCTTCCAATTAGCGGGGTGAGGCTATCAGGCCGCGACCGCGATGTCAAGATCAAGCGGGCGTGGTCTTGACCGCGGGGGTCTCCACTTCTTTGAGCACCCGGCGCTCCCTCTCGCGGGGGAGGAGGATGTTGTGGCGCTTGATCATCTCGTTGAGGGTGGTGGGCTTCAGGCCGAGCAGGCGGGCCGCGTCCTTCTGCACGCCCCCCGTGGACTCGAGGGTGGACTCGATCAGGCGCCGCTCGAAGTTCGCGATCACCTCCCGCAGGCTGATGCCCTCCGGGGGCACGGCCACGTGGGGGAGGTGGAAGCTCGGGCTCGTCCGCACGTGGTCGGGGATGAGCTCCCGCCCGATCCGGGTGGTGGTGGTGAGCACCACCCCCCGCTCGATGACGTTCTCGAGCTCGCGCACGTTGCCGGGCCAGTCGTAGTCCATCAGGGCCTGCATGACCTCGGGGGTCACCCCCTCCACCGGCTTGTTGTTCTCGCGGGAGTACTTCTCGACGAAGTGGGCGGCGAGGGCGGGGATGTCCTCCTTGCGCTGGCGCAGGGGGGGGAGCTGGATGGCGATCACGTTGAGGCGGTAGTAGAGGTCCTCCCGGAAGCGCCCCTCCTCCACCGCGCGGCGGAGGTCGATGTTGGTGGCGGCCACCACCCGCACGTCCACCCGGATGGTGTCCACACCCCCCAGGCGCATGAACTCGCGCTCCTGCATCACGCGCAGCAGCTTGGCCTGGGTCTCCAGGGGGATGTTCCCGATCTCGTCGAAGAAGAGGGTTCCCTTGTCGGCCAGCTCGAAGAGGCCCTTCTTGGCGTAGACCGCCCCCGTGAAGGCCCCCTTCACGTGGCCGAACAGGTTGGACTCCAGGAGGTCGTGGGGCAGGCTCCCGGAGTTGACCACCACGAAGGCCTTGTCCACCCGCGGGCTGTTGGCGTGTATGGCCTTGGCCACCAGCTCCTTGCCCGTCCCGCTCTCCCCCACCACCAGGATGGTGGAGCGGGAGGGGGCGGCCTGGGAGATGAGGCCGAAGACCTGCTGCATGCGCGGGCTCTTGCCCACGATCTCCGTGAAGCGGCCCTGGTCCCGAAGCGCGGTGCGGAGCTGCCGGTTCTCGTCCTGGAGGCGGCGCTGGTGGAGGCCGTTGCGCAGGATGTGGAGGAGCTCCTCGTGCTTGAAGGGCTTGGCCACGTAGTCGAAGGCGCCCTTCTTCATGGCCGTGATGGCGGTCTCCACGGAGGCGAAAGCGGTGATCATCAGCACCACCAGGTCGGGGTCGACCTTCTTCAGCTCCTCCAGGACCTCGATGCCGCCCACCTCCGGGAGCATGACGTCCACGATGGCGGCGTGGAACCCGCCCTTCTTGGCCAGGGCCAGGCCCTCCGCCCCGTCCTGGGCCAGGGCCACCTGGTAGCCGGCCTCGGTCAAGAGGCTGCCCAGCACGTCCCGCATGACCTCCTCGTCGTCCACGACGAGGATGGATTCGTGGTTGCTCACCGCTGGGCGGCCTCCGAGGCCAGGAGGGCGGGGAGGGCCACCTGGAAGGTGGTCCCCTTGCCGGGCACGCTCTCCACGAAGATGGCGCCCCCGTGCTCCTGGACGATCCCGTAGGAGACGGAGAGGCCCAGGCCGGTGCCGCGCCCGATCCCCTTAGTGGTGAAGAAGGGGTCGTAGATGCGCTTGATGTCCTCGCGCTTGATGCCGTGGCCGGTGTCCGCGACCTCGACCACCACGGTGTCGGCGTCGGCATGGGTGCGCAGGGTCAGCCAGCCCCCCCGCATCATGGCGTCGCGCGCGTTCAGGACCAGGTTGAAGAAGACCTGCTGGATGCGGTTCTCGTTGCCGCGGATCGGGGGCAGGTCGGCCGCGAGCTCCCGGCGCACGCGGATGCGGGAGTTCTCGAGCTGGTGCTCCACCAGGGAGAGGACGTCCAGCATTATCTTGTTGACGTCCAGGCGCTCCGGCTCCGTGCTCCCGGAGCGGGAGAAGTTCAGCAGGTTGTTGATGATCTTGGCCGCGCGGAAGGTCTGCTTCTCGATCTTCTGCAGGAGGGCGGCCCGGGGATCGGCGGCGTCGACCTGGCCCTGCAGCATCTGGGTGTAGGAGGAGATGCCGGCCAGGGGGGTGTTGACCTCGTGGGCCACCCCCGCGGCCAAGAGCCCGATGGAGGCCATCTTCTCCGAGTGCTGGAGCTGCTCCTCCAGCCGCACGCGCGCGGTCACGTCCTCCAGGATCAGGATCGTGCCGCAGCGCTCCCCGGAGCGGACCTGGAAGGGGGCCACGGACAGGTTCACCATCAGGCTCCGGCCGTTGGCGGCCGGGAGGTGGAGCTTGTAGACGTGGGCGATCTCCTCCTTCTCGCCCAGGACCAGGCTCCCGCGCAGGGCCTCCAGGAAGGACCCGGGAAGGATGTCGTCCAGGGCCCGCCCCAGCACCTCGTCCCGGCGCTTCCCATAGAGCGCCTCCATGGCCCGGTTCCAGCGCACCACCTGGCCCTCGAGGTCCAGGACCAGGATTCCCGAGTCCATGCTCTCCAGGATGTTCTCGTTGTACTCGGTGAGCCCCTTCAGCTCCTCCGCCTTCTCGCGCAGGCTGTTGTAGAGGCGGCCGTTCACGATCGCGGTCGCGGCCTGGTTGGCCAGGGTCTGGAGCAGGTCCACCTCTTCGCTGTTCAAGGGGTCGAGGCCGTCCTTGCGGCCCACGCCCAGGATCGCGATGACCTCCCCTTTGACCCGGCACGGGAAGTAGGAGGCCAGGTTCAGGGGGAGGGCCTCCGGCAGCTCCTCGGACGAGGCCTCCGCGTTGATGGGCTGTCCCTTGGAAAGGCGCCGGAGGAGGGCGCCCCCGGCGTGGAGGCGCACCGCCTCCGCGCCGCCCGCGAATCCGATGGAGCGGAAGATGGAGAAGGAGCCGTCCCCCTCGGGGAGGAAGACCGCCATCGCGTTCAGCCCCAGGGCCGCCCCCACCCCCTCCAGCAGGCGCTCGGCCATGCGCGCGAGGTCGAGGTCGGCGTTCAAGTCCTGGGAGAGCCGGAGCAGGGCCTTGCGCGAGCTGTACCGCTCCCGGTAGAAGAGCCGCTCGATCCCCTCCTGGATCTTGCTCTTCACGGGCGTGAAGAGCAGGATCACGACCAATGTGGAGAGGAGCGCGATGATCGCGGTGTGGGGCTCCTCGTCGCCCGTGATCACCTTCATGAGCCCGTTGGCGAGGAGGGAGATGCCGAGGATGGCGGCGATGGCCAGGGTGTAGACGAGGGTCCGCCGGAAGATCAGCTCCACGTCCATCAGCCGGTGCTTGACCACCGCGTAGGCGAGGGCGAGCGGAATCAGGGCCAGCGGGATGTAGCCGGCCAGCTCCATGGCCACCTGCGGCTCCCGGCCGAGCGCGAAGGGGACGGCGTAGAAGCTGAGGAAGGGCAGCACCCCCGCCCCCGTCCCCCACACCAGCCACTTCATCTGCCGCCGGGCGGTCACGTTCCGGATCCGGCGGTAGGAGTCGAGCAGGACCAGGAAGGAGAAGGAGAAGAGGGCGGCGAAGTAGAGGGGCTTGAAGCGGTCGATCGTCTCCGTGATCGCCCAGAGCGCGTTGCTGCCCCGCCCGCTCGCGAAGAGGAGCTGGCTCGCAATCGCCGCTCCCGCCAGGACCAGGGCGGGCAGATAGGCGGCGGGAACGACGATGGCCCTCTGGGCGGCGAGGCGGCGCTCCGGGAAGGACAGGCAGAAGTGCAGGAAGACGACGGGCAGGAACAGGATGGCCAGGTGGTCGGCCCAGAACAGCACCCAATCCGCGACGTTCAAGCGGCCGGTGTAGGACGTGGAGTACATCAGGAAGAAGAGCACGCAGATCGCGTAGAAGTGCAAAGCCGTGCCGTCGGGGGGCCGCCTCAGCATCACGCTCGTGCCCACGGCCAGGCTGAAGAAGCCCACGAGCGAGAGGTAGTAGAACAGGTTCACGTTCCCCTGGGGCAGGGGCTGCACGCTCACTTCCAGCGATCGCCGCTCCTCGGCCCGGAGGAGGGAGTAGGCGATGGCGTCCCCGGGTTGCCGGCGGGCCAGGATGGCTTCCACCTGGCCGGGGTTCAGGATCTCCTCGGCATCCACGGCCAGGAGCACGTCCCCCACCTGCACTCCGGCCCGGGCCGCGGGGCCCCCGCCCGCAACCCGCCCCGCGACCACGCCCTGGGCCCCCTGCTTCCAGAACACGCCGTCGTCCATCAGGCTCCAGGTGGCCTTGCTGACGATGTTGTAGACGCCCAGGCCCGCCAAGGCCAGGCCGAAGACGACCACGGCGACGTTCTTGAGGCGGCTGGGTTTCATTTGAGCGTTCTGGCTGGTCAGCCCCGGGCTGATCCCCGCACGGCCGGGATGAGCAAGGGGCGTGCCGTCATTGGAGCGGTTCCCGGCGTGGTAACTCATGGCCTCGTCTTGATATTCTCGCAGGGTTCCCGCGCCGAATCCAGGCCGCCGAAGTGGAAATCCAAAAACCAGGACGGCCCGAAAGGGCGAAAAAAGAGCGAGGCCAGTCCGGAGCCTCGCTTGGCGGGATCTACCCCCGACTCAGAAGCGGACGGAGATCCCTCCCAGGACCCGCTTGGGGGGGTGCAGGACCGCGAGCTCGTCGAGCGTGCCCCCCTCGGACACCTCGTAGAACAGGTTGCGCACGGTCACCAGGAGCTCCCAGTCCGCCCGGGTCAACGGCTGCATGAAGCGCAGCCCCTGGGTCAGCTGGATGTCGAACCGCGAGTTGGCGAGGGGGGAGCGGGCGGCTCCCAGGGCGTCGGTCTCCGCGCTCAGGGTGTTGATCCGATAGAAGGCGGCCACCCGCGTGTCGCTCCAGTCGATGAACGTCTCGACGTGGGCCACCACATCGTGAAAGTCGGCCTGCCGGTAGAAAACGGCCAATCCCCCGGGCCGTCCCGCGAAGGCGTCCATGGTCGAGCCGGGCCGGAAGCTCTGACCGTACGTGTAGGTCACCGAGCCCCGCAGCGCCTCCCCGAAGTGGCGCCCCACCGTGAAGCCCATCCCGCGGGTGGCCACCGAGCCGGCGTTGTAGATGTGCAGGGAGCGGCCCCAGCTGGACGAATCGTAGGCGTTCACGAGCTGGTCGCTCACGTCCTCGTAAAACGCGTGCGCGCCCAGCTTGGTCGCCCCCAGCGTGCGGTCGACACCCAGATCCCAGTGGGCCGACCGCGACGCGCGAAGGTCGCCGTCCATGCGGGCGAGCGTGATGGCAGGCGCGGTGGCCCCGCTGGACAAGGTGAGCAGGTCCCCGCCGGGGGCCAGGGTGCGCGCGGACCACGAGGCCTTCAGCTGGGTGTTGCGATCGGCCAGGAACTCCACCGCCACCAGGGGGTCCAGGTGGTTGCTGTCCTGCAAGAAGCCGATGTAGGAGTACCGCGCCCCCACCGTGGTGGTCAGCCGATCGGTGGCCCGCCACCGGTCATTCAGGAAGAGCGCGCCCGCGTTGCGGATGTCCAGGCTGCCCGTGTCGTCGCTGGCGAGCAACGGACGGAGGCAGCGGCTCCCGTAGCCGGCTCCGGTCTGCACCTCGTGCCCGGAGGCCGGCTCGAGCACGAACTCTGCGGCCATCCGCCAGGTCGTGTTCTCGTGGTCGGCGACGAGACCGCCCAGGCTCCAGTGGCCCCCGCTGGCCAGGCGGCCCTGGAGCCGCAGGACGCCCAGGCCGGTGGGCGTTCCGTCCAAGCCCAGGGCGTCCGGCCCGAGGGTGGCCGGGCTGGCCACGAACTCCACCGTCCCCGCCAGCTCCGGCAGCCAGGAGACCGCGCGCTCCAGGAGCCGAGGCTCGACCGGCGCCACGCTCGTCGCGCCCAGGGGGGGCTCGTCGCTCCGGTCCTCCAGCACCGAGCGGCGCTTGTGGCGGAGAAGCCAGCGCCATTCGCGCAGGGCGACGGCGTCGCTCGCCGTGTCCGCGGTCGTCGACTCCCGCTCGGGGCCCGGCTTCTCGCCGATGGGCGTGAGGCTGAGCGTGAAGAGGGAATCGCGGTCGGGGAGGACCGTGACCTCGCGCGCGGGCGCGGGCAAGTGGCCGGGCCCGAGCGCGCGCAGCCGGTAGGAACCCGCGGGAAGGGCGGGCAGCGTGAACCAGCCCGCGCTGTCGGAGAGGGTGATGAGGCCGCCGCCCCGCATCCCCTTCCCGAAAACCGAGATCACCGCCCCCGCCACCGGAGCCCCCTGGGTGTTCTCGACCCAGCCCACGACACCGCCGCCCTCGGCGGCGAAAACAGCATCCGAGAAAAGGAGGGCGAGGAGAGCTACGGCCCCCCGATGGTGGAGGATCGCCGCACGGAACGGTGCTGCGGAGAGGGAGACCATCGTGTCCCTCGAAGCTAGCAGGCCGGTATCTCCCTGTCAACTGGGATTTTGGAGCGTGTAGAGAGTAAACACTCGATCTGCGCCCCTCGTCATCACCGAGGTGCCGATCACGGGTCTTTTACCCCGCTCGCCGCCGGCTCCCCCGGGCCAGGAGCGCCGGAAGGGGCGCCCGCGGCCGGCTTTTTTCGGCGCGGCAGCGGCCGCCACCAGCCGCCGGCGGCCAAGGCGCGCCAGGCCCAGGCGCCCCAGCGCAAGAGGCTCTTGGCCAGCCAGAGAGCCCAGGCGAGCATGAGGCCGCGGTAGATCCAAAGCGGCAGGCTCAAGACACCCGCGGAGGGCGTCGCGTGGCCGATGCGGTCCGTGTACCAGGTGAGGACGGTGTTGGTGCTTCCCGCCCCCGCCACCTGCATGTCGGGCCGCAGCAAGAGTCCCGTCTGCACGACGTCGTAGAGCAGGACGAGGGAGACCACCACCCAGAGCGCGAGCAGGACCTGGAGGGCATCGTGGGCCAGCGGCGAAGCCCGGGGCTTCCGCGCGCGCCAGGAAAGGGCCACGAAAAGGCCCGCGACCACCAGCCCGCCCAGGGCCGACGTTTGGGTGAGGCCCAGGGCCAGCAGCAGCCACTGACCGACACCGAGCGGGCTCTCCGCGAGGAGGCCGAGGCAGAAGGCCACGAGGAGGGCGAAACCCAAGTAGCTCCAGAAGAGGACGGCCGGGCCCCAAGCGGGGCCCCGCGCGAAGAGGAGCCACCGGTTGTCGGGCAGGTGCAGCGTGGTCCCCACGTTGACCGCGGGGAGCGGCAAGCCCACGGTGGGGAGAGAGTGGTAGAGGCCCATGCCCCGCGGCTCCCGCCACTTCACGATCACGGTCTGCGTGCCGGCGGGCACGGTCAGACGGAGGCCGCCCTGGTCGGGCTTCCCGGGCCGGGCCGAGCCGCCGACCGTGACCTCCTGCACCTCGGCCTCGGAGGGAAGCGTGAGGACGAAAGACTCCTCGCGGCTCGCGCGCACGGCGAAGGTGAGAACGGTCGTGCTGAGCCGTCCGCCCGGCGTCGTGTCCAGGTGGAGGGAGTCCACGGTGACGGTCGGGCCCGCCACCGCCTGCGGGCGGCGGAAGCGGAGCGTGAGCGACTCGCCGGGCCAGGGGCGGAACTCGGGTGCGAGCACGCCCTGGCTTTGGTGGCTGACGGGAGGGAGCCCCTGGGCCTCGCACTGCCAGATCTGGCCGCACTCCAGCTGCCAGACTTCGGACCAGGGCTGGCCCTCGGGCGCCTTCAGGACCAGCGCGTCGCTCAAGGGCAGGGTGGAGGACCAGCCCGCCTCCGCCTGGTCGCGACCCAGAGCGACCCGGGCGATGCCATCCTTGGTTTCGAGGTCGGCCTCGAGCGGCGCCTCGCCGCTGAGGAGGGGGATGCTCAGGGAGACGGGGCTGCCCGTCTGGCTCACCCGGTGAACCTCGGTGCGGACGCGCCAGGTCAGGCCCAGGCTGAGCGTGCGCTTGATCTCCAGCCAGGGGGCGTAGGGGCCGGCCTCCTCGCGCGCGCGCTCGCCCGCGCGGAGACGACGGCTCAGCTGGATGGAAATGTCCGGCGGGCCGTCCCGGCGCAGGCCCGCGATGTCCCAGCCCGGCGCGTCCGCGCTCGCCTGCTGGGGGCGGTCGCGAAGCTGCAGGGTGAGGGTGTCCGCGGGGGGCGCCGGCCCCACGACCTCCAGGCGATGGACTCCCGGCGACATCCGCACGTAGAGGAAGCCGTCATCCAGGCGGGCGAGGGCGCTCGAGGGCTGATTGTCCACCCGGACCCGGCTCGGGGCCCAGCTCGACGGCGGGCCGGGGATGGCCCAGGCCCCCGCGTCCGCGGCGTGGACCTCGGCCTCGAAGGAGAGCGCCCCCTCCGCGAGCCGCAGGCGCAGCGAAGAAGTGGAGATGCAGTTGGGCTGGCAGGGCTCGGGACGGGTCAGGCGCCGTTTCAGCTCTTCGAGGAGGGCGCGGTCGGGAAAGGCGCCGCCCTCCTGCGCGGCGGCGGGCGCGGGCGCCCAGGCCAAGAGAGCGAGCAGGAGCGCCGCGGACGCTCCGGCCGAGGGCCGAAGCCCCCCGCCCACCGCCAGCCGGCCGGCCAGAAGGAGGGCGAACGTGAGGCGCAGGAACGTGATCAGGCGGTTCAAGCCGGAGGAGACCAGGAAGAGGCGCACGGTCTGGTCGCCCTTCACGGGCCCGGACCAGGCGAGGGGATAGCTCCGCCACGACCAGCTCGGCACCCCCGGTCCGGTCTGGAGGACGGCCCGCGGGTCCTGCTCGAGGGCGACCTTGAGGGAAGAAACGTAGGAGCGGCCCTCCCCCCTCCCTCGCCGGTCCACGTCGTCTCGGGCGCGCGTCTTCTCGTCGGCGCTCTTCCTCACCGCCGGCGCGCCCCCCAGCTGTCCCCCCACGACGCCTCCGGCCACCCCGCCTTGGCGCTCCTCCTCGGCGAC
>DATMQU010000033.1:0-3212 GCA_035566715.1 Vicinamibacteria bacterium | reverse complement strand
CTCGCCAACGCGGCCCCCGCCGCCGACACCGTGCCCCCCCTCTACGTGGCCGACGCCGTGGTCCAGCTCGTCTCCGTGTCTGAGCGGCGGGACGTTCCCATCGCCGAATTCTTCACCGGCCCCCGCAAGAGCGTGCTCGCTCCCGACGAGCTGATCCTGGGCGTGAAGGTGCCCCGCCGTCCGGGCGTGCGGGCCGCCTTCCTGCGCCTGGGCCAGCGCCAGGCCCAGGCCATCTCCAAGGTCTCGATCGCGGTGGCCATGACCTTCCGGGATGGGCGCCCCGATTGGGTGCGGGTGGCGCTGGGGGCGGTGGGCCCCACCGTGATCCGGGCCCCCGAGACGGAGAAAGCGCTGATGGGGGGCGGCTACGACGCGCTCCGGCAGGCCCTGGCCGCGGTCAAGCAGGAGGTTCGTCCCGTCGACGACCTGCGTTCGAGCCGCGAGTACCGGCGCGAGATGTCGGCGGTGCTCCTGGAGCGTGCCATCCGGAGGCTGACCGAAGCCTGAGGAGTTGGAGGGCCCTCCTCAGCGGGGGTCCGTGCCGTCCACGACCCTCTTCGAAGCTTGCGATACCCGCACGCAAACCATCAGCTCCTGGAAGAGATCCCGTCGCCCGGAGAGCCGTTCCAGCTCCTGGCGGAGGGAAACGGGCGACGCCCCCACGCCCCCCAGCAGCTTCTCCCCGACGACCTGAACCTGGAGGACATCGGGGAGAAGAAAGGAGTATCGGACCAGGTTCCATGGCTTTGCCGGCAACCGGGGATCGAGGTCCTTGACGTTGAGGAGCGTGGTTCCCTTCAGGAGCGACGCGTGGGCCTGGTACCGCTCCGCGTCCTTTTGCCCCTCCTGGAGGGTGATGGCGTAGACGAGGTCGGTCTCACGGCCGACGGTGACGGTGGCCGCTTCCGCGTCCGCACCCGCCTCGAAGGGCAGGCAGCGCCAAGCGCCCACGAGGGCGCGGTCGATGCTGGCCTGGGGGGCCTGGTCGAGAGGCACCTCGGAGTTGTAGCAGCCGATCCCCGTCGCGGCGAGAACGACGACTGCGGCGAGCCTAATCATCGGCCTCCCCCTTGCCTTTCTGCCCCCGTCCCGTTCGCCGCGTAGTATTCCACACCCGTCGCTGTCCGCGCTCGGAGCGTCTCCGCCCGCCGGACGCTTCCGCCGCAGAGGAGGTGCAGGCGGCCAGACCCCTGTGCCAACATGGGGCGAGTGGCGGGTCCCGATCCGGCGGCGACCGCGCGCGGGCCGGGGGGCGGTCGGCTGCCCTGGCCCTTCATTCTCCTCGGGAGCCTTCTGGGTCTCGGCCCGACCGTGGGGTGCGGGGACGCGGCCCGCGCGCTGGCCCCGAGCCCTTCCGAGGCCCAGGCCGACGGCGACCTCCTCCTCGGGGCCTTGGCTTCGCGCTTCGGTCCCCTGGAGCTGGAGCCGGCCTTTGCGGCCCTCCGCCCCAAGCTGTTGCGCGCGGCCTTTGTGCCCTCCCTCGTCTTTGATGACAGTACGGCCTGGCTGGGCGGCGACGGGGACACCCGCGCGGTCGATTTCCTGGGGAGCCGCCGGGGCGGCCGCTACCGCGTGGGCGTGCGCGCCGTCGCCCCCAACCCCGAGCAACCGGGAGACTATCGGGGCCGCCTCCGGCTGCGGAAGGTAGCGGACGGCCAGTTCGAGTGGTGGATGCGGGAAGAGCTGGCCGTGGGCGACGTGCGGGCCCAGGGCTTGGCCAGCGTCCTCACCGTCCTCTTCAGGGGGGCGGAGGGCCTGACGGGCGCCGAGGCGGGCGCCCGGGTGCGGCAGGCCTTGCCCCGGACGACGGTGGCCCTCGGCCGGCTCCTCTCGCTGGAGACCCTGACCCTCGCCCGCGCGGCCTCCGGGGGCGCTGCCGTCACGGTCGGGCTCCGGCTCTCCCCCCAAGGGATTCGTGCCGGCTTCCCCCGCTACGCGACGTTCTTGGAGCGGTACGCCCTCCCCATGCGGTTGCATGCGGTCGTGTCCGACACTGCGGGCGAGCGCTTCTGGCAGGTCGAATCCGAGGACGGGCACCCCACCCTCCGCGCTCGCATCCACGACGGTGACCTGGCCCCCCTCGAGGGGCCACCGCGCACGCTGCCCGAGACTCTCCACGTCCGACTCGACTACTCGCTCAAGCCCGGGCTTTTTCGCCTCGGCTTCCGGAACCTGGAGACGGAAGTAACCCTCGTCCGCGAGCCCCACGAGAAGGGCGTCTCCGCCCGCTTCCGGCACGCACCGGAGTGGCAGCTGCCCATGCTGGTCGAGCCCCTGCTCCGATCGCCCCTGCGTCACCCCTTCACTGGAGAAGGAGCCCTCCTTGCCTTCGCGATTCGCGACGGGTCGCCCACCCTTCTCGTTTTCGAGTACCGGCTCGAGGTCAAGGAGAGCTGGATCCTTCGCTGGCTGGCGGGCTCCGCCGGATCCATGGTGGGCGCTTTCCGGGGCGGGGCCGAGGAGGAGGCCGACCGCTTCAGCGGCGAGGCTCTCGCTGCCCTGCGCGCGGACGTCTTCGCCCTCTTCGGGGCAGACTGAGGAGCGCTTCATCGAACCGTTCTGGGAGAGCGAGGGAATCGGTTCCCCTAGCGTTGCCCTCCCGCTACCTGGTGGTTGCCATGGTCGTTGGTCTCATGGCACACTCACTCGCCGCCAACAACCAGAGAAGGTCATGAGGACCCAACCGAGTTTGGGGAGGGGTATCGATGAAGCGCACGATTCTGTCCTTGATTCTCGCGGGGTCCACGTGTGCGCCGATTTCTCTGGCTCAAGAGAGAATGGGCGAGCCTGAAAAGTTAGGCAAAGTCCACTTTCCCGTGTCTTGCTCCCCCGCAGCTCAGCAGGCCTTTGATCGCGCCCTAGCCATGCTGCATTCTTTCTGGTTTCCGCAGGCGCTCAATGCGTTCGGCGAGGTCACGAACACGGACCCGAACTGCGCGATGGGTTACTGGGGAGTGGCCATGAGCCGGAGGACTAACCCTCTCGTGGGTGCCGCGCCGCCGGCGGCTCTCAAGGATGCCTTGCAGGCCATCGATAAGGCGGAGGCCATCGGCGCCAAGACCCAGCGAGAGCGCGACTACATCGCCGCGATTGCGAAATATTACCGGGACGGGGAAAGGCTCGATTTTCGAACGCGGGTTCTAGCCTACGAAAAAGCGATGGAACAACTGTACCTGCGTTATCCGGACGATCCCGAGGCCGCGATCTTCTAT
>DATMQU010000032.1:0-3679 GCA_035566715.1 Vicinamibacteria bacterium | reverse complement strand
CATCGAGCACAACCGGCGGGCCCTGAGCGCCCCCCTGCTCATCAAGCTGGCCCAGGTCTTCCACCTCGATCTGCAGACCCTCTCCCCCGACAACGACGCCCGCTTGTCCGCCGATCTGCTGGAGGCCTTCGGGGACCCCCTCTTCGAGGGGCATGATCTGGCCGCCACCGAGGTACGGGAGCTCGCGGCCCAGGCCCCCTCGCTGGCCCGCGCCACCCTCGCCCTCTACCGCGCCTACCGCAGCGCCCAGGAGTCGATGGCGGGCCTGGCCATGAAGCTCTCCGAGGGGGACGACAGCGGCGGGATCGACCACTCCCGCCTCCCCAACGAAGAGGTGGGCGATCTCATCCAGCGCCACGGGAACTACTTCGCCGAGCTGGAGGAGGGAGCGGAGATGCTCTGGCGGGGGGCGGGCCTGTCTCTCACCAACCTCTACGAGGGCCTCGTCCACCACCTGACGGAGTTCGAGGGTGTCGAGGTGCGGATCGAGACCATGGGAGCGATGGGGGGGGCCCTACGCCGCTACGACCCGAAGCGCCGCCTCCTCACCCTCTCCGAGGTGCTCCGCCGGGGGAGCCGCAACTTTCACCTCGCCCACCAGCTCGGGCTCCTGACCCAGCAGGCCGCGCTCGAGAGGATCACCCGCGATCCTCTCCTCACCACCGACGAGTCGCGGGCTCTCGGGCGGGTGACCCTCGCCAACTACTTCGCGGGGGCCGTGCTCATGCCCTACCGGGAGTTCCTGGAGGCGGCTCGCTCCGAGCGCTACGACATCGAGACCCTGGGCCACCGCTTCCGCACCAGCTTCGAACAGGTGTGCCACCGCCTCACCAGCCTGCGCCGGCCGGGAGCGGCCGGCGTCCCCTTCCACCTGGTCCGCATCGACGTGGCGGGAAACATCTCCAAGCGCTTCAGCGCCTCCGGCCTCCGCTTCGCCCGCTTCAGCGGGGCCTGCCCGCGCTGGAACGTCTTCGCCGCCTTCCTGACCCCGGGCATGATCCGCACCCAGATCTCCCAGATGCCGGACGGGGCCACCCACTTCTGGGTGGCGCGCACGCTGCGCCGGGACAGCGGGGGCTACCATTCTCCCCCCACCGTCTTCGCGGTGGGGATTGGCTGCGAGGTACGGCACGCGCGGGAGCTGGTGTACGCGGACGGCGTGAACCTCGACAACCGCGAGGCGGTGGTGCCGGTGGGCATCACCTGCCGGCTCTGCGAGCGCATGGAGTGCGAGCAACGGGCTTTCCCGCATCTCCAACATCCCCTGAGGATCGACGAGAACGTGCGGGGGCGATCCTTCTACGCGCCGGTGGCCCCGCGCTGAGGCGGGGGCCGGGTCAGGCGGAGACCAGCCAGCGCACCGTGGCCACGATCGAGTCCGCGGAGATGCCGTGGGCGTTCATGAGCTCGGTGGGTTTGCCGGAGCGCGGGATCTCGCGGATGCCCAGCATGTGCACGGGCGCGCGGCCCGCGACCACCCCCGCCACCGCCTCCCCGATGCCCCCGCAGACGCTGTGGTCTTCGACGGTCACGATGCCCCGGGTCTCGGCCGCGGCCTTGAGGAGGGTGGCCTTGTCGAGGGGCTTGACGGAGTAGAGATCGATGACCCGGGTGGCGATCCCCTCCGCGCCCAGGGTCTCCGCCGCCCGCAGGGCTTCGGGGACGGTGATTCCCGCCGCCACCACCGTCACCACATCGTGGGAGGTGGCGCGGAGGGTCTTGGACCCGCCCACCGGGAAGAGCTCCTGGTTGTCGTAGAGGACGCGGGTCTTGGGCCGGCTGGTTCGGATGTAGACGAGGCCGGGGGTGCGGGCCGCGGCCTCCACCAAGCGCTCCCCGCTGACCGCGTCGCTCGGATAGAGCACGGTGGACCCGGTGATCGCGCGCATCATGGCCAGATCCTCGAGCGCCATCTGCGAAGGGCCGTCCTCCCCGATGGAGACTCCGGCGTGGCTGCCGCAGAGCACGAGATGACTTGGCCGGGAGTAGGCGGCCATGCGGATGAAGTCGTAGGCCCGGGTCAGGAAGCAGGCGAAGGTGGAGGCGAAGGGGATCTTGCCCTCGGCGGCCATGCCCAGGGCGGCGCCCAGCATGTTCTGCTCCGCGATGTAGGCCTCGGCGAAGCGCTCGGGCGCGACCTCCTTGAGGCGCTCGCTGAAGGTGGAGTTCTTGGTGTCGCCGTCGAGGGCCACCACCTCCGGGCAGCAGCGGGCGAGCTTGGCCAGGGCGGTGCCGTAGGCCTCGCGGGTGGCGACCTCCTGGCCCTTTTCGTATTCCGGGGTGAGCGTGGGCGCGAGGGCCGGGAGGGAGGGCCCAGCCGGGTAGCGGCGGGGCTCCACGGGGAGCTCGATCGAGGTGTCGCCCAGCTCGGCCAGGGCCCGGGCCAGCTCGTCCCCCTTCTTCACCGGCTTGCCGTGCCAGCCTTCCCGGTCCTGGAGGAAGGACACTCCCTTGCCCTTGAAGGTGCGGGCCACGATCCCGAACGGACGGCCCCGGGTGGCGCGCGCGCGCGCGAAGGCCTCCCGCACCGCCCCCACGTCGTGGCCGTCGACGACCAGCGACTCCCAGCCGAAGGCCTGGAAGCGCGCCTCATAGCGGGCGGTGTCGTGCTCGTACATGGTGGGGCCGCTCTGGCCCAGGCGGTTCACGTCCAGGAGCGCGCAGAGGTTGTCCAGCTTGTAGAAGGACGCGAACTGGGCGGCTTCCCAAACCGAGCCCTCGGCCGCCTCGCCGTCCCCGAGGAGACAGAAGACGCGGGCCGGTGTCTGGTCCAGTTTGCGGGCCCAGGCCATGCCCGCGGCGGCGCAGAGTCCCTGGCCGAGGGAGCCCGTGGCCACCCTCACCCAGGGGTTGCGCGGGGTCGGGTGCCCCTCGAGCCGGCTGTCGAAGCGCCTTAGGGTCAGCAGGTCGTCCGCGATGGCCCCCGACTCCTTGAGCGCGGCCCAGAGGATGGGCGCGGCGTGGCCCTTGGAGAGGACGAACACGTCCTGGTCTTTCCCGCTAGGATCCCGGGGGTCGAAGCGCATCTCGTCGAAGAAGAGGACGGAGACGAGCTCCGCGCAGGACATACAGCTTGTAGGGTGCCCCGACCCCGCCTCCGCCGTGGACTCGAGGCAGTGGCGGCGCAGCTTCTGGGCCATCTTGAAGAGGCCGGGGTCTCCCACCGACATCTGCTTCTCCCTTCCTCAGTTCGGGGACGGGCGGAGTCTACAACACCCGCGCCCGCCCGGTCCATCACGGGGCGTAGGTGCTCGTCAGAGGTCGAAGCGGTCGCGCAGGTGGGGAGGGGTCACGGGGCAGGCTTCCACCGGCCGTGCGAAGAGTCGGTAGCGCACGCGCGCGACGGCATCGTAGGCGGTGTCGCGCAAGGCGGTGGGGATGAGAGCCCCCCCGGCGGCGATGAGCCGCCAGAGACCACCCAAGCGAGCCAGGGCCCGGAGCACGGCCGCCGACCGCATGAGGAAGGCGCCATCTGCGGTCTCAAGAATCAGGCTGTCGGGAAGCGGCCTGGGCAGCTTGGCGCTCACCGCGCGGAAGGCTCCGCCGTCGAGGGGCGCGAAGCGGAAGGCTCGGCCCGTGGGATCTTCGGCGAGAAGGAAGCGCACCGCCCGGTGGCAGAGACCGCAGGTGCCGTCATAGTAGAGCCGCTCCCGCGCCGCGGGCGGCGCGGGTTTCACCC
>DATMQU010000031.1:0-4247 GCA_035566715.1 Vicinamibacteria bacterium | reverse complement strand
GTTTGCGCCCTCCACGCGCCTGACTTCCCGCGGACCTCGCGGTAGTTCCAAAATCCTCAGCCCCTCTTGCCGGATGTTGACGGCCGCGTTCACGTCGCGGTCATGCTCAATCCCGCACTCGGGGCACGTCCACCTCCTCGCGGATAGTGGCAGCTTCTCCACCACAAAGCCGCAGGCCGAGCAGCGCTTCGAGCTCGGAAACCACCTACTCACACGCACGAAGGTCCGCCCGTACCAGGACGACTTGTACTCGAGCTGCCGCTGCAGCTCCGCGAGCGCCCCGTCCGCTAAGGCCCTGGACAGGTGACGGTTACGCAGCATTCCCGATACGTTCAGATCCTCGACGCAAATCATTTGGTTATCGTGAATCACCTTCGAGGACAACTGGTGCAGCCACTCCCGCCGGCAGTCCCGAACCCGGGCGTGACACCGGGCCAGCTTCCACCGTGCGCGGGCCCGCCCCCGTGAGCCCTTCTTGGCACGGGAGAGCGCCCGACTCCGCCTTTTGAGCTGTTTCAGCCTCCTTTCCAAATACCGGGGCGGCGCGACCTTGGTACCGTCGTCAAAGGTGACAGCCGCAGAGAGCCCTGCATCCAAACCCACGACACGATCGGAGGTGGGGAGGGGTAACGTCTCCCTATCCATCGCCATAAACACGAAATAGCGTCCCGCCGCGTCGCGCTTCAGGGTCACCATCTTGGGTCGCCCGGGGGGTACCCGGGACCAAACGAGCTTCAGGGGTCCGAGGCCGGGCAGGACCAGGAGTGACCCCGCGACGTAGGAGTTCTTGCGTCGACTGTCGAGCTGATAGCGGACCGCCTGCTTCCCATGCTTCTTCTTGAAGCGTGGATGGCGGGCCCGCTTGGCGTAGAAGGCCTTAAAGGCCTTTTCCAGATCCCGAATCGACTGGGTGAGCACGTAGCTCGAGACTTCCCTGAGCCAGGGCACCTCGGCCTGCTTCAGCTTGGTAACTTGGCGCGAGAAATCCACCCAGGTGACCCGCTCGTGCCGCTCGCGCCAGGCCCGCGAAATCGTCTCGAGGCCGCGGTTATATACCCAGCGTGCGGCCCCGAACTCCCGGGCCAGGCGCCGCTGCTGCCGCGGTGTCGGGTACGCCCGGAACTTGTAGGTGCAAATCCTCAATCTCGTGCTAGCCTTCATCAAGAGGGCGCACCGAGCCTCTGCTCACGCAACCGGCCCGGGCGAGTCCCACTCCGGCTCCGAAGCTTCGCACGAGCGACTGCCAGAAGAGGTCCGTTGATGCCACCGATCGTGGCCCTCTTGACCGACTTCGGGACGGCAGACCCCTACCTGGGCTCCATGAAGGGGGCCATCTTGTCCGCTTGCCCGGCGGCAACCCTCGTCGATCTGGTCCACGATCTGCCCCCGCACGACGTGGCCGCGGGGGCTTTGATCCTGGAAGCGGCCTACCCGAGCTTCCCCGCGGCCACCGTGTTTGTGGCCGTCGTGGACCCCGGCGTCGGCTCGGCACGGCGCGGCCTGGCCCTGGGCGCCGGTGGCTACCGTTTTGTCGGCCCCGACAACGGCATCTTCACCTGGGTCCTCGACGAGCATCCCGACGCGCGCATCCGCGCCCTGACCAACACCGCTCTCTTTCGCTCCCCCGTTTCCCCGGTCTTCCACGGCCGAGACGTGTTCGGGCCGGTGGCCGGCCACCTTGCCCTGGGGCTGGACCTCGAGCACGTGGGCCCGGCCGTCTCCGATCCCGTGCTCCTCCCGCGCGCGGCCGTGCATCGCCGGGGAAACACGGAGTGGGAAGCCACGGTCGTGCACGTGGACCGCTTCG
The DNA here is from genome assembly GCA_035566715.1 of Vicinamibacteria bacterium. Lineage (GTDB taxonomy): Bacteria > Acidobacteriota > Vicinamibacteria > Fen-336 > Fen-336 > DATMML01. The sequence continues at coordinate 2,440 of DATMQU010000031.1, read as the reverse complement.
GAAACCTGACCACAAATCTCCGGCAACGGGACCTGGAGGAGATGGCGGCGGGCGGGAACGTTCCCGGCGGCATCGTGGTGAGCCTGGCCGGGACCACCCTCCCCCTGGTGCGAACCTACGCCGACGTGGGGGAGGGTGAGGCGTGCGCGCTCATCGGCAGCGGCGGGCGCCTGGAGGTGGCGGTCCGGGAGGGGAGCGCCGCCCGACTCCTCGGGGTGGGGACGGGCGCCGCGGTGCGGGTGAGGAAGGCGGGGGGGCGGGAGTGAGGCTGCCCACCGAACCATGCGCGCCGTGGGACTCGTGGTAGTATGGGCCACTAGCCTCTAGATCCATTGGTTTTCGTAGGTTAGCAACATGCGTGAGGTTGTGATCGCGGGGGCGGTGCGGACGCCGATCGGGAAGTTTGGCGGGGCCCTCTCGGGGCTGTCCGCCGCTCAACTCGGGTCGGCGGCAGCCTCCGAGGCCCTCCGCCGAGCGGGAGTGGCCCCCACCCAGGTGGAGGAAACCGTGTTCGGCTGCGCCCGTCAGGCGGGGGGAGGACCGAACGTCGCTCGCCAGGTCTCCTACCGCGCGGGGGTCCCCCCCGAGGTCCCCGCCTTCACCGTGAACATGGCCTGCGCGAGCGGCCTCAAGGCGGTTGACCTGGCCTGGCGGGCGATCCGCGACGGCGACGCAGACGTGGTTCTGGCCGGAGGCGTCGAGTCCATGAGCCGCGTGCCCTACCTGCTCACGGGTGCCCGCTGGGGCTACCGCATGGGGGACCAGCCGGTGGTGGACGCGATGTACCAGGACGGGTTTCTCTGCCCGCTCGCCGAGCAGCTCATGGGGGAGACCGCCGAGGGACTGGCCGCGGACTACCGGATCTCCCGCGAGGAGCAGGACGCCTTCGCCCTGCGCAGCCAGGAGCGGGCCGGACGCGCCCTCCGCGCGGGACGCTTCGAGGCCGAGATCGTCCGCGTGGCGGTCCCGGGCCGGAAGGGGGAGGACGAGGTTCGCCAGGACGAGCACCCCCGCCCGGAGACGACCCGGGAGTCGCTGGCCAAGCTCACGCCTGTCTTCACGGACAACGGGGGCACGGTGACCGCGGGCAACTCCTCCGGGATCACGGACGGAGCCGCGGCCATGGTCCTTGTCTCCCGCGAGCGCGCGGCCGCCCTGGGTGTAAGGCCCATGGCCCGGATTCTGGGCGTGGCCTCCGCGGGCGTGGAGCCCCGGCGGATGGGCATCGGGGTGGTGCCGGCGGTCCGTCGCCTCCTCGAGCGCCTCGCGATGGGTCTCGAGGGCTTCGACCTCGTCGAGGTCAACGAGGCCTTCGCGGCCCAGGTGTTGGCCTGCGACCGCGAGCTCAAGTTTGATTCCGAGCGTCTCAACGTGAACGGAGGCGCCATCGCCCTCGGACATCCCATCGGGGCCACCGGGGCCCGCATCACGGTGACCCTCCTCCACGAGATGGTCCGCCGGCGGGTGCGCCGGGGCCTGGCCACCCTCTGCGTCAGCGGGGGCATGGGGCTGGCCGCGGCCTTCGAATCTCCGTGAACGGGTAGAAAGGGGACCTGAGTGGTCGACGATCTGGAAGATCCCCACGATTCCGACGTCTACGCCCCCCCGCGGGACGCGAGCTACAAGTTCATCCAGCTCGCCACCGTGCAGGGGATCTCCCGTATCACCCTCAACCGGCCCCCCGCCAATGTCCTCTCCATCGACATGATGCTGGACCTCAACACCGCGTTCGAGTCCTTGGAGTACCAGCGGGACGTGAAGCTGGTCGTGCTGGTGGGCGCGGGGAAGTACTTCTCGGCCGGTTTTGAGCTCGCCGATCACCTGGGAGACCGGGCCTACATGATGCTCGAGGCCTTCGGGCGGATCTTCGAGAACCTGGCCAAGCTCGACAAGCCCACCCTCGCCGTCGTGGGCGGCCCCGCCTTGGGAGCGGGCAGCCTGCTCGCGGTGGGCTGCGACATGGTTCTGGCCGGGGCCCAGAGCGCCAAGTTCGGCCATCCCGAGATCAAGGGGGGAGTGTTCAACACGGTGGGGGCCGCCCTCCTTCCCCGGCTGGTGGGCCGCAAGAAGGCGCTCGAGATAATCATGGGGGGCGCCAGCCTGACCGCGGCGGATGCAGAGCGCCTAGGTCTGGTGTCCCGCGTCTGCCCCGACGACAAGCTGGAGGCGGAGGCCGCCGCCCTCATCCAGCGCTTCCAGGAGTCGAGCGCCCCCGTCATGCAGCTGACCCGGCGGGCGATCGTGGGGGGGCTGGACCTTCCCTTCACGGAGGCCCTGCGCCACGCCGAGGACGTGTACCTGAACCAGCTGATGGGGACGGCGGACGCCGAAGAGGGCTTGCGGGCCATCATGGAGAAGCGCCGGCCCGCCTGGAAGGACCGCTGATGGCGGAGGCGGAAGCCGGTGGGTCGCACGGGGGTTGGGACTCGGTGGCGGAATC
>DATMQU010000030.1:0-3072 GCA_035566715.1 Vicinamibacteria bacterium | reverse complement strand
CCGTCCGTTGGGCGGCGGCGGCGACCCGCGCTCCTCTCGTCCACTGCTGCGGGAGCAGCGGAGCGGAGGGGCAGCATGGAGCGGAAGTCACCGATCAGGCAACTCAGTCTGGCCATCCCAGGGGCCCGAGCGTCACAGTTTCATCTAACGGATGTTGAGGCCGGTCCAGGCGGTCTGCCAGGACCGCGGGGCCGGTCCAGGCGGTCCGGCAGCCTCATCCGGCAGGCCCTCTACCTCGACCAGGAGGACGCCTACTCCGCCGGCGAAGTTGGGTTCCTGGCCCGCGCCCTGGTCCAGGCGACGCTCCCCCACAGCGACCCCAAGTTCAATGAGTTCGTCCGGCGGAACGGCCACTTCACGCTCTCGATCTTGGCGCCTGTCAAGAATCACCCTAAATTCCCCCACCGCGATCAGTTAATTTTCCCCCCCTCCTAAGATTGGTAGTGCCCCGTCGTCGTCGGGCCTGTGGGGCCTGTGGGCGGCGCGCTGTTTGCGCCGTCCAAGGAGCTGTGGGAAACGCCGCTTTTGGGCGTTTTCCACAGCTCCGGCAGGATCCATAGGCCACAGCTCATCACGCCGGAGAGTCTTCTCCGCCGCCGGCGGCCGCGGCGGTAAAAGGTTCGCTGCGAGTCAGCAGGCCAGCCTTCCGCTTTTCCTTGAGCCGGTAACTCTCGCCCTTGATGTTGAGAATCGTCGAGTGGTGGAGGAGCCGGTCGAGGATGGCCGTGGCGATCACCTGGTCGCCGAAGACCTGACCCCAGCCGGCGAGGCTCTGGTTAGAGGTGATCAGCATCGAGCCTCGCTCGTAGCGCCGGGAGACCAGCTGAAAGAACAGGTTGGCGCCCAACCTCTCCATCGGTAGATACCCGATCTCGTCCAAAATCAACAGCTTGGGCTGGACGAGCAACTTGAGCTTTTCCTCCAGGCGGTTCTCGGTGTGCGCCCGCGTCAGACTCGCGATCAGGCCGGCGGCAGTGATGAAAGCGGTCCGGTAGCCCAAGGCGCAGGCGCGTAAGCCCAGGCCCACCGCCAGATGGGTCTTGCCTACGCCAGGAGGACCGAGCAGCAGCACATTGTCGGCGTCGGCGATGAAGCGGCCGGTGGCGAGCTCCTTGATCACCTTCGGCTCGATGGAAGGCTGAAATTTGAAGTCGAAGCTTTCGAGACTTTTGTGGAATGGGAAGCGGGCCATCGTCGTCTTCATCGCCGTGTGGCGCTCCTGCTTGGCCGACAGCTCCCGGCTGAGTAGGTCTTCGAGGAAATCGGTGTAGCTCGACTCGCGCTTGCTGGCATCCTGCACCAGGAGAGGCAGTTCGGCGGCCGTGCGCACCAGCTTGAGCTGCCGCATCTGCTCCTGGATCTGCTCGATCGCCAGGCCACTCATCGTCCCACCCCCGCAGCGACCGCCTCGTACAGGCCCAGTGGACGCACCTGCACCTCACCCGCGAAGCCGAGGTAGGCCGGGTCCAGCTGCGGAGGCCCTCCCACCGCTGGCCCCGCCGGCGGAGTCGCACTGCGCGGTGGTCCATTCCAGCGAGCCACTCGGTGCTTGCCCGCCAGACGGAGATGGCGGATGAGATCCTCGCCGTCGCGTCCGAGGAGAATCTCCTCGGCCAGCAAGTGGACGCGCACCTGCAGGCCGACCCAGCTCAGCGGCACCGGGTAGCGGTTGGCCTCGACGGCGACCAGCCCGTCGCGCGGCACCACTCGCGTCGTGACTCGCTCTCGGGGCGTCGCCGGTCGGGCGTCGACGGCAAGTAGCGCCGCCATCTCGGCGCGCGCAAACCGCTCCGCCGGCCGTTCGTGCGTCGTGCCGTGGACGCGCTGGTCCGCCACGGTCGCCGACCACTCCTCAATCCCCGCGTTGAGCGCCTCGAGGTCGCGCCATCGCCGTCCCGCTAAGGCGTTGCGCTTGACGTACTTGACCCCGCTTTCCACCTTACCTTTGGTGCGTGCCCGGTAGTACCGACAGAGCCGGATCTCGACGCCATAGAAGTCCATCCGATCCTTGAATGTCGCATTCCACTTCACCCACCCCGACCCCTCGTCCTTCTCCTGCACGATGGTCCGGGGGTTGTCGTACAAGATCGTCGCCGTGCGCCCGCCAAAGTGGGCGAAGGCTCGAGCATGGCCGTCCAGCAGAGCCGTCAACCCCTCGTCACGGTAGCCCCAGGCGAAGATCCGGCGGCTGTAGCCCAGCACCATCACGAACAGATGAATCCTCACCCGTTCTTCACCGAGCCAGACCCAGCACGAGCCCCAATCCACCTGCGCCTGCCGGCCGGGATCGGTCTCGAACCGCACCGTCGAGCTCTCCTCTTGCCTCTGCGCCTCCCGCAGCGGCCGCAGATGCCGCACCAGCGTCGGATAGGAGCCCTCGTAGCCGAGCGACACCAACTCCCGGTACAGCACCGAGCCGTTGAAGCCCACCTCGGGAGCTCGGCCCCGCACAAACTCGCCCCACGGCTCCAGAATCCCGCCGCCCCGCTTCCGCCTCTGCTGCGCCTGCCACTCCCGCCGGAGCCACTTACGGACCGTCTTGATGTCCAGCCCCAGCTCCCGCGCGATCGCCCTCTTGCTCGATCCGCGCTCGCGAAGAGCCCGCACCGCACCCCAGACACTTTCCTCGATCACTGGCTCCTCCGCGGCGCCTTCAGGCACCACGGCAAGCATCCCTACTTCGCTCTCGCTGTCCATCCCTGCTCCCTCCTCAGGTCGCAGGAGGGGGGGGAAATTAGCTGATCGCACGGGGGAAATTTAGGGTGATCGGTGACACTCCGCTCGGCGGCTGCGCCGGCCTCGACAGGACCGCCACCGTCCGCGGTAGGAATCCTCTGCGCCGACGGGGGAAGCAGCCGCCTCTGGAAAGAGCAGGTGGGGGCTTGAAGCCAGCGCCATGGTCCGCGCGCCGGGGCTCCCCGTAGGACGATCTTGTCCAGGAGGGCCGTGACATCCTGTCGTGTGATGCTGCCCAGGGGGCAGATTCTTCCTGCTCCAGCGCTGGCGACCGCAGGCCCAGCACTCGCAGGGGCTCTGAGCGCTGGCAGGCAGCAGCGGCACGCCAGCGGCTTC
>DATMQU010000029.1:0-4190 GCA_035566715.1 Vicinamibacteria bacterium | reverse complement strand
CCCGAGAAACTGATGGTCTGCTCGCCCACACCGGATTGAGCCACGAAGGTCGTTGTTGCTACCCAGCGCGGCCTTCGTCGGCTCGAATCCATCGTTGGGCGGCCTCCTTGGCCCTATCACCAGCACGAGCACTGGATGTATCAGGGCTCCGCGATGTCCAGGGCAGCACCAATACCTGGGATATATGCCACCACGACGCCGACCGTGCCATCGATCGAGAAGACGTCCAAGATTGGATTGCTGATTCCCGCCCGCTGCCGCTCTTCGAATGCGGTGCGAAAGCATTGAAAGAACCTACCCAGATTGTCATCATCTCGAAAGGCAGGCGCCAGCACGTTTATAGCAACGGTTCGGTTGAGGATCGGATCCTGGGCCTTGTAGACGCGACCCATGCGCGCCTGAGGCAACTCGGACTCGATGATGTACCGCGTGCCGATCCGATAGCCCGGCGGCAGCGGATCCGGCTCAACGGCTTTGGGTTCAGCCACGAATCCCGATCGTTCTAAAGAGCACTTTCAGTCCGCCCAACCGGATCAGGCGTCGCCGGTGCTGGTCGAATGGCGAGCACGAGGCGCCGCTTCTAATTCTACGCCGGGCGGCGACGAGAGGCGCCGGCCGCTGCATCCCCTTGTTCTGCCGCATGTCGGTACCCCTAGGGCCTGACTCGATCAAGCTCCCCGAGAAGCATCAGAGCTCCAAGAACGACACTCGCCATCAGCATGGCCAAGGCGATCCGCCTCCCTGACCAGTAGGGTGGTTCCGCCGAATTGCCCGATGCCAACCATCGAGCTCGGCTCTCCGGAGTCGCTCGTCCGTCGTCGTCGCAGGCTGGGCAGGCTTGTAGCGCTGCGATCCACCTACGGCGAGCTACGCGTGACATGCCTCGGGCGATGGAGGACCCCATCATACGGAGCCCACACACGCGGCACCTTACCAGGCCCAACAGGATGAGGGGTGCCAGTCCGAGACCAAAGAAGAGAAGCACCAGTAGCAAGGCGAGTGTTTCGACGTCGGGCTGCCGAGCGCGACCCCCAGGCGACCGAAGCAGCGTAGAGAAGCCAAGGAAAGCCAACGAGGCTGCGGGAATAGCAAGTCGCGCGGCGAGGACCTTCCAGGAATGGCCGCTACGTTCGAGCCAAAGTCCCATCGCGAGGTCTCAGATCGTGCCGCTCACAATCGCCAGTCGCTTTGTCGGCAGAGCACTCAGTAGGGCGTTCGGCCTCGTTCGACTAGGGCCGTCTGGAATGCAGTATAGCGCCCGCGGGCAAGGGCCAAGAAGGCAAGCAAGCCGTCTCATTAGCCCGTTTGGCGACGGGACGTGGGGCAGGCGGTCTGGTTAGGCTGTTCTACTTAGCGAGGGCAAGTCGGCTGCGGGTGGGGAGTGTGGGAGTGGTTCAGTTCGCCACCAGCCCAAGATTACCCTCGTGCGAGTAGATATTGGATACCGCGCGTTGCCTCGTTGATGGCGGGAGAAACGTGTTCCCACGGCGACGTGCTGGCCCAGTGCTAGCCCAAGCTGTTGTGATGATCGTTTCAAGGATTTCTAATTGCCCATAATCTTAGTGTGAATGGGGTGGATGACGGGATTCGAACCCGCGGCCTCCAGGGCCACAACCTGGCGCTCTAACCAAGCTGAGCTACATCCACCACGGCAGCTGGCGCGCCTGAAGGGACTCGAACCCCTGACCCGCAGCTTAGAAGGCTGCCGCTCTATCCAACTGAGCTACAGGCGCTTTGCTTGTCCAGACTTGATAACGCCTTCGTCGCCGCCGCGCTATGACGGTCTGTACTTCACTCTCCAGTGACGAACGGTACCCGCGTTCGGCGCTCCGAATGACGTCCGCATAATGCGCCAGTATAGCACTCCCGCTGGTCGCTCACTCTGCCCCACATGTCTTGACTCCTCCCAGAAGCCTGAGACACGCCTCGCGAAACACTCTAGGATGCCATCGACCACGAAAGTGCTTTCCGGCTCGAATGGGGGGGAAGCCAAGAGAGGGCAGATCGCGACCGGAGTGCAAGCATGCTACGAGAGACCGGACGGGCGGTGGTGGCCGAGTTCCTGGGCACGTTCGTGCTGATCCTTTTCGGGACCGCGGTTGTGGCCCAGGTGGTGTTGAGTGGGGGTAGCCATGGGACCTATCTCTCCATCAACATCGGTTGGGGCTTGGCCGTGACCATGGCCGTCTATGTGGCGGGGGGCGTTTCCGGCGCGCATCTGAACCCCGCCCTGACCCTGGCGTTGGCCGTACACGGGCGGTTCCCGTGGAGAAGAGTACTGGCCTACTGTGGGGCGCAGACCGCGGGGGCCTTTACCGCGTCCGCCGTGACTTTCGCGGTCTACCATGAAGCCCTCGCCCGATTCGACGGTGGCATCCGAAGGGTCACAGGTCCGCAGGCAACGGCCGGAATCTGGGCCACCTATCCGCAGGACTTCCTGAGCAACGTCCCCGGGGGCCTAACGGATCAGCTCGTGGGGACGGCGCTGCTTGTAACCCTAGTCTTTGCGCTGACCGACCGGCGTAACCTCGCGCCCGATCCCCGCTTGGGGCCCGTTCTCTTCGGAGCCGCGATCGTGCTTATCGGCATGACCTTTGGGTACAACGCTGGCTACGCCATCAACCCAGCCCGTGACTTTGGCCCCCGGCTCTTTACGGCCCTCGCAGGCTGGGGCAGTGAAGTCTTCCGTGCGGGCAACCACTGGTGGTGGGTCCCGATCGTGGGGCCGTGCCTCGGCGGCGTGGTTGGTGGGCTGGCGTACGATCTGCTCATCACGAAGCACCATCCGCCGGAAGCCTGAACGAGGTCAGTGATCTGCCCCTCCGGCTCAGGACGCTCCTGAGCCGTCCAGGGTTCTCTCGTGTGCTCGGCGCCAGCAGCAGAGCTAGAGTGGGCGTTTGCGGGGTGGGTGGGAGCTACGAACCGAGTGCGCGAGCTACTCTCGGGCGGGGGCGCGACGAGATGCTGAGAGGGTCACGCTCATCAAGGGATATCGCTACCCGTAGATTTAGAGTGGCTCGGTGTCTTTGGCGTGGGTCTTGTGGGCACTGATGGAGCTGTCGTAGCGACCCGTGACGCTGGCGAGTGTGGCCGCGAACATTGCCTGAAGCTCAGCGTCGTCGAAGTCCTCCTCGAACTCCGGCTCTTCCACGCGTTTCTCAAATTCGGACATCTACGACCTCCCGACGATAAATAAAGCAAGGCACGTGCCATGGGCGAGAGGCCACAGTGAAGACTTGCCATTCGACTGTAAATAGGGAACTTGCGGGAATATGGGAACCAGCTCTCGCTCTTCCGTTGGCCGCGGTCCTCTTGGCTGCGGTATTGTTTACAGCGCCCCCGTCCGAGATGAGCGGGCATGGCCCTTTGGATTGGGCGGCCGGACGGCCGTCCCCGCTAGAGCAAGGTGACGTCCCTTGTTGCTGCAGAAACGACAAAGCAGCGCTTTATATTTGACTTCGGATCCGCGGGCACGACAAAAAAGCCAAGGTGGCCGGGCTGGTACCCGGGCGTGGTTCCTAGTATGAGTTCCCCGTCCTTGAAAATGACCCTGACCTTCCGACCCACGGGAGGCCTGGCGGGATCGAACTCCTTCCGGTCGCTATAGTCGGGCCTGCCCTGGAACTCCCTCACGAAGAAAAGAGCCTTCAGTTCGGCAACTCGGACCTCAACCGGGTTAGCCCCTGGAGCCGCGGTCACCAATGAGAGGTGAAAGACCTCCACTTCGGGCAAGAAGTCAGTGGTGAAGCCCTTCAGGAGGCGACCATCCTGGTAACGGGCCACGACTTTGTCCTGCGCCGCTGGCTCTTGAGGCACCAGACCCCCGCCGACCTAGAACGAGCGCTCTGCTACCGCTGCCCCCCGACGGGCCGGAATCCGAATCTGGTCCCCACACCCCGGCGAGCCGCTTGATCGGATATTATGCGGCCTTTCGATGCCGCGAAAGGGCCTCTTTTGGACCAGCCCTAGAAATACCCGGCTGGGCCCGATCGCGAGCGGAATGCACTAGCCCATTGTGCGTTGGGAGGCCCGTTGATGAGAAAGCAGCCCGCGCTTTTGCTGTTCGTCGCATCCACCGCGGCCGCGGCCGCGGACTGGGAGCCAAATGCCGCCTCGCCGCACACCGGTGACCGCCCACCCGCGGTGCGCCCGCGGTCAGGAACCTTCTACGTCAATATTATCGACCGATC
>DATMQU010000028.1:0-10770 GCA_035566715.1 Vicinamibacteria bacterium | reverse complement strand
CACCGCCAAGGACCCCCGCTTCTCCCGCCGGTTCGACACCAAGACCCAGTTCGAGACCCGCTCCATCCTCTGCGCCCCCCTCATCTCCCGGGGACGCACGATCGGGGTGGTGGAGATCATCAACCGGCTGGGCGGGCGGTTCACCAACAGCGACCTCGAGGTGCTCCTCACCCTGGTCGAGCCCTGCGCGATCGCGATCGAGAACGCCATCCTCTTCCAGCGCACGGAGCAGCTCACGATCACGGACGACTTGACCAAGCTCTTCAATTCCCGCTACCTGAACCTGTACATCGGGCGCGAGATCAAGCGCTGCAAGCGGCATGGCATCCCGCTCAGCGTGATCTTCCTGGACCTGGACGGCTTCAAGGGGATCAACGACCAGTACGGCCACCTCGCGGGCTCGGGCACCCTGGCCGAGGTGGGGACCATCCTCGCCCTGGCCGTCCGGGAGTCCGACATCCTGGCCCGCTACGGGGGGGACGAGTTCGTGGTCGTGCTGCCCGAGACGCCCCCTTCGGGGGCCCTCGTCATCGCGGAGCGGCTCCGGAAGGCCATCGAAGAGCACAACTTCCTGACCTCCCAGGGCCTCTCCGCCCACATCTCGGCGTCCTTCGGGATTGCCTCCTACCCCGACCACGCGCTCACCCCCGAGGGGCTGATCCAGAAGGCGGACCAGGCCATGTACCGGGTGAAGGAGCGGGACAAGAACGGCATCGAGGTGGCGGTCTAGCAAGGCCCAGCAACCCAAACAGGAGAACCATCGAGAACCATGAACTTGCGCTCTTTCTTCAACTTGAGCTTCTTGTCGAGCGACCTCGCCATCGACCTGGGCACCGCCAACACCCTCGTCTTCGCCAAGGGCAAGGGGGTGGTGGTCTCGGAGCCATCCATCGTGGCCGTGAACCGCGTCACCGGGAAGGTGGAAGCGGTGGGGAAGGACGCCAAGGACATGCTCGGCCGCACCCCCGGCAACATCGTGGCCATCCGTCCCATGAAGGACGGGGTCATCGCCGACTTCGAGATCACGGAGAAGATGCTCAGCTACTTCATCCGGCGGGCCCACAACCGCAACACCCTCGTGCGGCCGCGGATCATCATCGGCATCCCCTCCGAGGTCACCCAGGTCGAGAAGCGGGCGGTCAAGGACTCCGCGCTCAAGGCCAAGGCCTCCGAGGTCTATCTCGTGGACCAGGCCATGGCCGCCGCCATCGGGGCCGGCCTCCCCATAACCGAGCCCAGCGGGAACATGGTGGTGGACATCGGGGGCGGAACCACCGACATCGCCGTCATCTCCCTGGCCGGGATCGTGTACTCGAAGTCGGTGCGGGTGGCGGGGAACGAGATGGACGAGGCCATCATCCAGTACACCAAGAAGAAGTACAACCTGCTCATCGGCGAGCGCACGGCCGAGCAGATCAAGCTCGAGATCGGCAGCGCGTTTCCCCTGGACGAGCCGGTGACCATGGAGATCAAGGGCCGCGACCTCATCGAGGGCATCCCCAAGACCCTGACCATCACCGACGCCGAGATCCGGGAGGCCCTGGCCGAGCCCATCAGCCTGATCGTGAACGCGGTGCGGGTGGCCCTCGAGCGCACGCCCCCCGAGCTCTCCGCCGACATCGTGGACCGGGGGATCGTCCTCACCGGAGGGGGGAGCCTGCTCAAGAACCTGGACAAGCTCCTGCGCGAGGAGACGGGGCTGCCCGTTTCCGTGGCCGAGGACCCCCTCTCCAGCGTGGTCCTGGGTACGGGTAAGATGCTCTCCGACTTCGACCTCTTGAGGAAGATCAGTCTGGACTGACGGGGCGGCCATGGCCGGGCTCACCATCGACGCGCGCAAGAACGGCTTCATCCTGGTGGGCCTCGTTCTCCTCCACCTGGTCGTGATCAGCCACCAGGTGGACGGGGGGAGCGGGGCCTCGCTCCTCCAGCGGATGGTGTTCTCGGTGCTCTCCCCGGTGCAGGAGGTGGCGGCGGCGGCCGTGCGCGGGGTGGCCCGGGCCTGGAACGGGTACGTCGACCTTCGGGGCGTGCGCCTGAAGAACGAGCGCCTGGAGGAGAGGCTTTCCATCCTGGAGACGCAGCTCCAGGAGAAGCAGTACAAGGCGCGGGAGTCGGAGCGCCTGCGCGAGCTCCTCGGGCTTCGGGAGCTCCTTCCCCATAAGACGATCGTGGCCGAGGTCGTCACCCGCGAGGGGATGCCCTGGTTCCGGAGCATCACCATCAACAAGGGCCGGGAGGCGGGGGTGGCCATGGAGGCTCCGGTGCTGAGCCCGACCGGGGTGGTGGGCCGGGTGATCTGGGTGGGTCCCCGCGCGGCCAAGGTCCAGCTCCTCCAGGACCGGGACAGCGGGGCGGGGGTCTTGATCGAGCGCAGCCGGGTGAAGGGCGTGGTGGCGGGCCAGGTGGGCTTCGCCGAGTCCAGCTCGGGCGACCTCGTGATGAAGTACGTGCCGGAGCTGGCCGACGTGGTGGTGGGGGACGTGGTTCTGACCTCCGGCCAGGACCGGATCTACCCCAAGGGCCTGGTCGTCGGCCGCGTGCGCTTCGTGAGTCCGGGCTCCCTCTTCAAGGAGGTCCTGGTCGAGCCCTCCGCGCGCTTCGAGCAGCTCGAGGAAGTCCTGGTCGTGCGCGGGAGCGCGGAAGAAGCCCTTAACGAGGCGGTACGATGAGGATCTTCTGGACGGCCCTCGCCATCCTGGGCGCGCTCCTCGTTCAATCCGCCCTCACCCAGGTCCTGCCCGGCCAGGCCCGCGTCTTCGATCCTTTCCTGCTCGTTGTCGTCTACTGCGCGTTGACGGAGGGCGAGACCCACGGCATGCTCGCGGGCATGGCCGCAGGCTGGGTCCAGGACGTGCATTTCGGTGGCACCGTGCTCGGCTTCTCCGCCCTCACCAAGATCCTGGTGGGCTTCGGGGTGGGGATGGCGGGGGCCCGCTTTCTCCTCATCGGCCCCGGAGCGCGCGCCCTCGTGCTCCTCGTCACCACCCTGGCCGACGCGCTCGTCTTCCAGTGGTGGGCCGCGGTCTTCGACGTGCGGACGCTCGACCTCAGCCCGCTGGGTCTCGCGACCCGCGCCACCGTCAACGCGGCGGTGGGGGTTGCCCTCTTCGAGCTCCTGGACCGCCGCTTTCCCCGGGAGGGGCGGGCGTGAGGATCTACGAGGACCTCCGGGTGGTGCAGACGCGGGTGGGCATCCTCCAGTCGCTGGTGGCGGGGCTCATCGTCCTCCTCATCATCCACTTCTGGACCCTGCAGGTGGTGCGGGCGAAGTACTTCCGGGCCCTGGCCGAGAACAACCGCAGCCGCCTGGTGACCCTGGCCGCTCCCCGCGGCCCCCTCCTCGACCGCAACGGCCGCGTGCTGGTGGAGAACCGGCCCTCCTTCAACGTACTCCTCACCCCCGAGGACGCGGAGGACCTGGACGGCACGGTGGCCAAGCTGGGGCGGACGCTGGGGATGGGGGAGGCCCAGCTCCGCGAGCGCCTTGTGCGCCGGGCCCAGTTCCGTCCGGTGGTGGTGAAAGCGGACGCCCCCCTCGCCGACGTGGCCGCCCTGGAGGCGCGGCGGGTGGAGCTGCGCGCGGTGAGTGTCGAGGTCGTGCCCCTGCGCTCCTATCCCCTGGCCGCGGCCGCCGCCCACGCCCTCGGCCGGGTGGGGGAGGTCACGGAGCGCCAGCTCCAGTCCCCGGAGTTCTCCGACCTCCAGCAGGGGGCCCTCGTGGGCCAGGCCGGGCTCGAGTCCCAGTACAACCGGAGCCTCATGGGCAAGGACGGCTATCGGCGCGTGATCGTGAACAGCCGGGGCCTGGAGGTGGCGGAGGCGGACCGCCGGTCCCCGGTGGACGGGCCCAGCCTCACCCTCACCCTGGACAGCCACCTCCAGGCGGCCATGGACCGCGCCTTCGCGGGCCGGGCGGGGAGCGCGGTGGCACTCGATCCCCAGACGGGGGAGATCCTGGCCATGACCTCCACCCCCGCCTACGACCCCAACAAGTTCAGCACCGGCATCGAGCCCGCCCTCTGGGGCCGCCTCAGCACGGACCCCGGGACCCCGCTCGTGAACCGCGTGATCCAGGGCCAGTACTCCCCCGGCAGCACGTTCAAGCTGGTGATGGCCACGGCCGCCCTGGAAGAGGGGATCATCTCTCCCGACACCACCTTCTACTGTCCGGGCTACCTCTCCGTCTACAACACGGTCTTCCGCTGCCACAAAGCCTCCGGTCACGGTGTCGTGAACGTGCACCAGGCCCTGGCCCTGTCCTGCAACGTCTTCTTCTACCAGTTGGGGATGCGGCTGGAGATCAACCGCATCGCCGCTTACGCCAAGCGGCTGGGTCTGGGCGCCCCCACCGGCATCGACCTGCCCTACGAGGCGGGCGGGCTCATCCCCAGCCCGGAGTGGAAGCTCCGCGTCCAGAAGGCCCCTTGGTACGGGGGGGAGACGGTCTCCGTCTCCATCGGCCAGGGCCAGGTCAACGTCACCCCCCTGCAGATGGCGCGTCTGGCTGCGGTCATCGCCAACGGGGGGAAGCTCGTGCGGCCCCACCTCGTGAGGTCGCGGGGAGGGCAGCCGGTGTCGGAGGAGGCCCCCCCCGACCAGGGCTTCAAACCCCAGGTCCTCCAGGTCGTGCGCTCGGGCATGGCCGCGGTGGTGGCGGAAGGCACGGGGGGGCGGGCGCGCCTGCCCGGGATCGTGGTCTGCGGCAAGACGGGCTCCGCGCAGGTGGTGGCCAAGTCCCGATTCGACAAGACGCCCACCTTGACGAGCGTCCTCCCCCACGGCTGGTTCGTGGCCTTCGCTCCCGCCGAGAACCCGCGGATCGCCCTCGCGGTGCTGGTCGAGCACGGCGGGAGCGGGGGGGAGGGGGCGGCGCCCGTGGCCCACGAGATCCTGGCCGCCTTCTTCGGCCTAAAGGCCCCGACCGAGCCGGGAGTGGCGGGCGTGACCGACCCCGAGACGGAGGACTGATCCGGCGATGGCCATCGACCGCCGGCTGCTCGTCAACGTGGACTGGGTCCTCCTGGGGGTGACGCTCCTCCTGACCGGCCTCGGGGTGCTCACCATCCTCTCCGCCGCCCACTCCGGGCACGGCTCGGGGCTGTATCTGAAGCAGCTCTACCTGGTCGGCCTCGGCCTTCCCTGCCTCCTGGTCTCCCTGCTCGTGGACTATAGGCGTCTGGCCGACCGCGCGGTGCCCCTCTACCTGCTGGCCGTGGGCGCCCTCCTTTACGTGCTGTTCTTCGGGCCCCGGATCGCGGCCACGCGCCGGTGGATCTCGCTGGGGTCGTTCCACGGGACGCTCCAGCTCCAGCCCTCCGAGCTCGTCAAGCTGGTGGCCGCCCTCTTCGTGGCCAAGGTCTTCGCGGAGTCGAGATCGGAGACCTTGGGCCTCCGGGATGTCGTGGGGCCGGGGGCGGCGGTGGGGCTGCTCGCCCTGCTCATCGCGGCCGAGCCCGACCTCGGCACCGCCTTCTGCCTGATCCCCCTCTTCCTGAGCGTGGCCTTCCTGGCCGGGCTCCGCATGAAAGCGGTGCTGGCCCTGTTCGTGGTCCTGCTCATGGTGGGCGGGCTGGGCTGGCAGTTCGCGCTCAAGGACTACCAGAAGACCCGCATCTACACCTTCCTGGATCCGAGCCTCGACCCCAAGGGGGCGGGCTACCAGAAGATCCAGTCCCAGATCGCGGTCGGCTCGGGCGGCCTGCTGGGCAAGGGCTATAAGCAGGGGAGCCAGGCCCAGCTCGGCTACCTGCCCGCCCGCCACACGGACTTCGTGTTCTCGGTCCTGGCCGAGGAGATGGGCTTCGTGGGCGTCCTCACCGTGCTCGCCCTCTACCTCCTGCTCCTGTGGCGGATGCTGGAGACCGCCCAGCTCGCCCGCGACCGGGTGGGGGCCTTCCTGGCCGCGGGCATCGCGGCCACCTTCGCCTTCCAGGTCGTGTACAATGTCGCCATGGTGGCGGGGCTCTTGCCCGTCAAGGGGTTGCCCCTCCCCCTCATGAGCTATGGCGGCTCTTCCATCCTTTCTTCCCTTCTCGCCGTCGGTCTCATTCTGAATGTCCGCATGCGGCGCTTCGCCAACTGAGCTCCCCTTCTCGCCCGAAGCGCCCGGGGCCGCCCGGCGGGGCCCTTCTACCCCCTTTCCTAAGACCTCTGTCGCGGCCCCCGCGCCGCTTCCGGGGATCCGTGCCCTCCACCGGGGGACGGACCCCCTTCGAGCCATTCCCTCACCCTCGGGGGCGTCCCGGGCCGGACCCGCGCTGAGGACGCCCGCCCCCTCCCGGAGGAGCCGGGAGGGCTCGCCGCGGGGGGCGGGAAGGCTCATGGATGGAACCTTCCATGACCAGGGATCTGATCGTCAGCAGCACGCCGCAGGAGACCAAGGTCGCCCTCCTTGAGGACGGCGTCGTCTCCGAGCTCTTCATCGAGCGGGAAGCGCATCGAGGGATCGTCGGCAACGTCTACAAGGGCCGCGTCACCCGGGTCCTGCCCGGCATGCAGTCGGCCTTCGTGGACCTGGGCCTCGAGCGCGACGCCTTCCTTCACGCGGACGACGTCTTCGAGGAGCTGCCCGAGAACCTGCTTACCCCCGAGGAGCAGGCCCCGGCCGCGAACGGCAACCGCCACGCCCCCATAGAGGAGCGGCTGCGCGAGGGCCAGGAGATCCTGGTCCAAGTGATGAAGGAGCCGCTGGGCACCAAGGGCGCCCGCATCTCGTCCCACGTCTCCCTCCCCGGCCGCTACCTCGTGCTCATGCCCACCGTGGAGCACGTGGGGGTGTCGCGCAAGATCGTGGACGAGGAGGAGCGCCGCCGCCTGAAGGGCCTCTTGAAGCAGATCCGGCAGGAGCGGGGAGGCGGGGGCCTTATCGCCCGCACCGCCGGCCAGGGACGAAGCCCCGAGGACTTCGAGCGGGACGGCCGGTACCTGGCCCGGACCTGGGACGAGGCGCGGGCCCTGGCCACCCGCGAGCCCGCCCCCGCCCTCCTCCACCGCGAGCTCTCGCTCGTGCAGCGGCTGCTGCGCGACCTGCTCTCCGGCGACATCGCCTCCATCCGCCTGGACAGCGAGCGGGAGTTCCAGCGCACGCTCGACCTCGTGAAGGAGCTCCAGCCCGAGCTGGGCCCGCGGGTGCGGCTCTACGACGCCCCCCAGAACATCCTGGAGGAGCACGGGGTCGCCCCCGAGCTGGAGCGGGCGCTCCGCTCCAAGGTCTGGCTCCCCTCCGGCGGCTACATCGTGATCAACCAGACGGAGGCCCTGGTCGCCATCGACGTGAACACCGGCCGCTACGTGGGAAAGAAGACGCTGGAGGACACCCTCCTCCGGGCCAACCTGGACGCGGTGCGCGAGATCGTGCGTCAGATCCGCCTGCGCGACCTGGGGGGAATCATCGTGGTGGACTTCATCGACATGGAGGAGCGCAAGAGCCGGCAGAAGGTCATGGCCGCCCTCGAGCAGGAGCTCCGCAAGGACCGCTCGCCTTCCAAGGTGCTCTCCGTGAACGAGTTCGGCCTGGTGATCCTGACCCGCAAGCGCGTGCGGCAGTCGCTGGAGCGCCTGCTCTGCCAGACCTGCCCCTACTGCACGGGGAGCGGGATGATCAAGAGCGTGGCCACCGTCTGCTCCGAGATCTACGACGAGGTCAAGAAGCTGGCCCCCGACATGCGCGGCCAGCCCCTGCTCCTGCGCGTGAACCCGGAGGTGGCGCGGGCCCTGGCCGGGGAAGAGGCGGCGGTCCTGAAAGACCTGCAGGCTCTGGTGGGCGGGGAGCTCTCCGTCCAGGGCGACCCCCTCCTCCACCAGGAGCAGTTCGACGTGGTGCCCCGGTGACGGCCCCCCCCGACCTCGAGGCCTACGTGGAGGCCATCGAGGCGCACATGCGGACCCTGCGGGGGCGCGACCACGCGCTCAGCCCCCGGGACTTCGCGCTCGCCAAGGGCTGGCACCAGGCCGGGGTTGCGCTCGCCACCGTCCTCGTGGCCATCGACCGGGCCTTCGAGGGGAATCCAGAGGTGAGCTCGCTCGCCTACTGCCGGCACCAGGTGGAGGACATGGCGACCGCGGGGCCGCGGCCGGTCCCCCCCCGGCCCGCCGCGGAGCGCATTCCCTTGAGCGAGGTCGGGGAGGTCCTGGCCGCCCTCCGCGAGCGCCTCTTGGAGCTGCCCCGAGCCGGCTTTGCCCTTCCCCTCCAGAAGATCGTGGAGGTGCAGGACCTGGTGGCGGTGGCCTCGCGACCCAACTGGGACTACTTGCGGGTCAAGCTCCGGGAGATCGACGACGACGTGGCAACGGCCGCGCTCGACTCCCTGCCCTCCGCGGAGGGAGCCCGCCTGCGCGCGGAGGCCGAGCGGGCCGCGGAGCGCCATCGCGAGAAGGTCGATCCCGCCTCCCTCGAGGACGCCGTGCTCCGCTATCTGCGCCAGCGGGCGCGCGAGAGCCTGGGCTTGCCCCGGGTCAGCCTCCTTTAGCCAGCCCCTGCGTAAGCGTCAGGGCGGGGGGCGCGTCGGGTCTTGGGGCGGTCGAGACCATGAAGTCCGCCGGCAAGGACCGCCGTCGCGAC
Organism: Vicinamibacteria bacterium; assembly: GCA_035566715.1. Taxonomy (GTDB): domain Bacteria; phylum Acidobacteriota; class Vicinamibacteria; order Fen-336; family Fen-336; genus DATMML01. The sequence continues at coordinate 2,207 of DATMQU010000028.1, read as the reverse complement.
GCTCGCCTGTGACGGGGCGCACGACCCTGACAAGAGTGGGTTGAAAACTAGGCAAGGCCCGTCTAGGCTTTGATGGTCCCCCTACGGGGAGCGACGGAGACGTGATCGAGCCTCCGCACTTTTTATGGGAGCGCACAATGAGATTCCTCAGATTGACAGGACTGGCGATGGTCTTCGGCTTTGGTCTGAGCGCGGCCGCCGCCTATGCCCAAGCACCCTCTCCGACCGCGGGGGGCGCACCGCCGAGCGCCTCCCCGGCCGAAGACCAGGCGGGCCTGGAGCTCAAGGAACACCATCGGCACCACCATCATGGCGGCGTCACCAAGTTCATCGCCATGGGCCTCGACACCCTGGGTGTGGACGATGCCAAGCGTCCCCAGATCGAGAAGCTCCAGAGCGACCTCCACGCCGAGATGGCGGGCGCGCGGGAAGCGGAGAAGAGCGTTTTGCTCACGCTGGCCGACGGCATCGCCGCCGGCACGGTTGATGCGGCCAAGGTGGATGCCGCCATCGCGAAGCTGACGGCGGCGGCGGACGGCGTGCATGGGGCCAGCCTCGACACCCTGAACAAGCTCCACGCCATCCTCTCCCCGCCCGAGCGCGCGGCCCTCGCGGACAAGGTCGAGGCCCACTGGGAGGTCTGGCACCAGGCCAATAACGAGTCGGATCCGGCCGCGCGGGAGCATGGCGGCCGGTTGGCCCGGCTGACGGAGGAGGTGGCCCTGACGCCGGACCAGGTCACGAAGATCTCGGCCGCCCTCCACGCCGCCCCCGCCGGGGGGTCCGCCAAGTTCGACCCCCAGAAAGGGGAAGCGCACGTGAAGGCGTTCGCGACCGCGTTCGTGGGCGATACGTTCGATGCCAAGGCCGTCACCTCGAACGCGAACGGCCAGCTCGCCAGCCGGGGCGCGACGCGGATGGCCCACTTCTACGAGACCGTGACTCCCCTGCTCACGCCGGAGCAGCGCACGAAACTCGCCGCGGACCTCCGCGAGCATGCGAACTACCAGCCGTCCCCTTCGGCAAAGTGAGGGTCTTATGAACCGAAGACTCGTGACGACGTTGGCGGGCGCAGTGGTCGCCTCCTGCCTGGCCTCCACCCCGGCCCGGGCGGGAGTCGAGATCCAGATCTTTCCCCCCTCCTGGTTCATCGCCACGGCCAGACCCGTCTACTACGAGGGCCACGCCGCGTACTGGTACGGGAACCGTTGGCACTATCGGGACGGGGGGCGCTGGCGGAGCTACAACGACGAACCCCGCTACCTTCGCGAGTACCGCGGCCGCCGGGAGCCCGAGCGCCACTACTACGAGCGGGAGCATGAGCGCCGCCATTGGGAGCACGATCGCGACCGGTAGCCGACGACCCGCGACTGTAGGATCTCCCTGGAGCGGGTCCCCGTTTGGGACCCGCTCCGCCCGCCAAGCGCCTTGATGGAGGCGACGACCCTGCCGTCCGGGGCCGGGAGCGGCGTCTACCCGTGATCTTCACGAAGCGCCTGCGGGAGGGCGTTCGTAGCGGCCGCATCACGTGCAGCGTCCGGATCTGGCAGCGTCCCCACGTCACGGCCGGCCACCGCTACCGCATGGACGAGGGCGAGATCGAGGTGGATTCGATCCTGCCCATGAGCTTCGCGGACATCACTCCCGCGCTGGCCCGGGAGTCCGGCTTCAAAGGTGTCGTTGACCTCCTGAAGATCGCCAAGCACGGAAGCGGCGAGAACGTCTACCTGGTCCGGTTCCACTATCTCCCCACGGGCCGCGCGGGCGCCGTTGCGCGGAAGCCCAGGCGCAGACGGTCTGCCCCACCCGCCGCGGCCGGCGGCCGCGACTCTGGCCCCCGCCCCCGCTCACGCCGCTGAAGGGGGCGCCCCGATTCCCACGCACCCCAAAAGGGATCGGCGGTGCAAGACCTCCCTTCGCCCCCAACTGCCCCCACGCGTTCATTGGTGACGGCACCGTGCCCATAGCTTCACCGCTTCGTCTCTGACGTCAGAGAAGGTCTGGGAGAGATGTCCTTCGCGCTCCAGAGCCTCGAAGAGCTTGCGGCTGAGCGCCAAGAAGTGGCACCCCTCCCTGGGCTCGGCCGCTCCTGCCCGCCCGACGAGGATGGCTCCCAGACACTCGTAGGTGACGGCCAGCTCGTTACGGGAGAAGCCGCTCGTGGGGTCGTCCTGAAGGACCTGCTCGCCCACAAGCACCGCGCGCCG
>DATMQU010000027.1:0-2557 GCA_035566715.1 Vicinamibacteria bacterium | reverse complement strand
CCATGTGGGCCTGGTAGTCGCGGATGACTGCGGTGGTGAGGCTGCGCAGACCTGGCCCCTCACCCTGCCCTCTCCCCTGAGGGGAGAGGGTTTGGGAGCGACGGCGGCGGAGGAACTGGAGGAAGAGGCCGAAGTCGCTGCGGTAGGACTTGATCGTCATCGGGCGGAGGCGCTTCTCCACCGCGCAGTGCCGGAGGAAGCGCGCGTGCAGGGTGGCCAGCGTCATGACGTGGCCGGAGCCTAGAGGGGGCGATCCGGCGGGTCAATGTCACGAAGTGGAGACGGGCTTCAGGCGCTGGCGTCAATCAGGGCCGGAACGGGCCCTGACGCGCCGCGATCCTGCCAAAAGTGGCGCCCGGGCGCCAATCGCGTTGACCCGAGTTCCGGCGGCAATCTACCCTGGGGACCGGGAGGGGCCGCCGACGGGTTGGAACAGGACGGCGGGATCAGTCCCACAGCCGGGTCGAGAAATAGCGCTCTCCAAGGTCGTTGAACAAGGTCACGAAACGTCCCGCTCGCTCGCGACGTGCGATACGTTCGACGCCCACCATATAGGCACCGGAGGACTGGCCGACAAAAAAGCCCGCGCGGGCTAGCCTCACACACATCGTGTAGGCGTCCTCACTTGTGACCGGCGTCCGTTCGTCGATGACCGTCTCGTCCAGGATCGCCGGGACGATATCGTGAGGGCCGAGCGGCTTGAGGCCCTCGATCCCTGGGAACACCTCTGGGAGCACACAAACGAGGCGGATTGTGGGATCGTGCTCCTTCAACCGTCTCCCCAAGCCTGTCACCGTACCTCCCGTCCCGACACCGGCAACGATATGGGTGAGCCTGCCTCCGGTTTGCTCGAGAATCTCGACGGCCGTCGTCTCGTAGTGGGCGCGCCAGTTATCCTGGTTGCTGTACTGATCGCAGAAGAAATAATGTTGTGCGTCGGCGTCATGGCGGCGGTGAACCTCGCGCAACGCTTCATCGTAGCCCTTCAGCGCGTCCGTATAGATCAGCTGAGCGCCGTGTGCCAGCAGCCGCTTCTTCCGCTCTGCGCTGGCATTGTCGGGGATGACGATTTCGACCGGGTAGCCGATGATCCGACCCACCATCGCGTACGCGATTCCCGCGTTGCCGGATGAGCTGTCCAAGATGGTCTTCCCAGGCTGTAGTCGTCCATCCGCCAGGGCCGCGAGCAGCATGTGCAAGACAGGACGGTCCTTGAGCGAGCCGCCCGGGTTGAGGCACTCCATCTTTGCCAACACCTCGACGCCGGGCAGTTCATCACCGAAAATGCTCACCGGTACCAGTGGAGTGTTGCCGATCGCCCTGAGCACCGGGTAGCGGGCCAGGAACGGTTCGATGCGTCGGTCCCACGGCATGACCGTTCCTAGGCTCCTCTATGATCCAGCCAGGCTGGCGAGTTGGCAGCTTCAGCCGCTCACCGGCGGCAAGGATACGACCGCCGCCGGGAGCGGGTGTCGCCTACCGTGGCTGGGGAACGATCCGGATGTACGGCTTCGGGGCCTTCCAACCACCCGGGTAAGCTTGCTTGGCATCGGCGTCCGAGACCGCCGGCACGATAATTACGTCCTCTCCCTGCTTCCAGTTCACCGGGGTCGCCACCTTGTGTTTCGCCGTGAGCTGGCAGGAATCCAGGAGGCGCAGGACCTCGTCAAAGTTGCGGCCGGTGCTCATGGGATAGGTCAGCATCGCCTTGACCTTCTTATCCGGTCCGATGACGAACACCGAGCGAACGGTCGCGTTGTCGGCGGCGGTCCGGCCCTGTGCCGCGTTGCCGGCGTCCTCCGGCAGCATGTCATACGCTTTTGCCACCTTGAGTTCGGGGTCGCCGATCAAGGGGTAGTTCACGGCATGGCCCTGCGTTTCCTCGATGTCCTTCGACCACTTCTCGTGATCGGGAACCGAATCCACGCTGATCCCGATGATCTTGCAATTCCGCTTCTCGAAGTCGGGTTTCAGTCCCGCCATGTAGCCGAGCTCGGTCGTGCAGACGGGGGTGAAGTTCTTCGGATGCGAGAACAGGATGGCCCACCCGTTTCCGATCCACTCGTGGAAGTTGATCCGGCCTTGCGTGGTGTCCGCGGTAAAGTTGGGAGCTTCACTGTTGATTCTCAAGGACATGACTGACCTCCATATGACGATCGCTAGATCATCGTCCGCGCATGAGGAGTTTGGTGGGACGACACTTGCAGCCGCAGATGGGACTGGCCTCCTCCCAGTGCCGAAACCCCCGTGACCCGCGATAGGCGGGGCCCCAAGCCCCTGTCGGCGCCCCAAAGAGTGCAGTTGCCTCTTGTGTACTCTCAGGGTTGCGGGGAGTCAAGGCCTTCAGGCGGCGGCGCCGGCGGAGGGCGTTCCGGTTGCCGATCCGCTCCGGTCGCGGCTATTATGTCGCCCTGTCTCATTCCGCTCGCAGAGGGGGAGCCATGCCGGAGTCGAAGCGCGAGATCATCGCCAACGTGCCCCGCCTGCACCAGTACATGGATCGTCACCGCCTCGCCGCCGTGGTGGTGCGCTCCGGACAGAACTTCACCTACCTCTC